>NZ_JBRREC010000002.1:0-113317 GCF_056760015.1 Stenotrophomonas sp. STEN029
CGCCGCCGCGGCGCGGGGGGGGGGGGGGGCCCGTGCCCGGGGGGGTTTATTTTTCGCCCGCCCCCGGGGGGGTGGCCGGGGGGCCCCCCCCCCCCAAGCCACTGGTCGGCCCGGTTGCGGAAATGCCCGGCAATCCGGGCATTCTGTATGCACGTCGCGTGGACGCAGGGTCAGCTTCGCGGCTTACGCCGCTCCTACAGGCATTTCAGGCATTGCCTGGAAGGCCTCAGCCGAGCATGGCTCGGCTCTACAGTCCTCAGATGTCGCTGCCGGTCGGCAGCGCCTGCAGGGCCTTGATGGCCTCGGACAGGACATCCACTTCAGGCTCTTCGAAGCCGCCACGTACGTGGTGTTCGCTGGTGAACAAGCCTTGTTCCAGCAAAGCCAGGCAGGTTTCCTCGCGGGTCCAGCCGCGCGCCACCGACAGGCGGCGAATGCGCTCCATCAGCAGCGGATCGATATCACGCAGAGTCACGTCAGCCATGTGCACCACACTACTGTCGGCGGAGCCCCCCGGCGGCATCATCAACGACACCGCCGGCGGATTCAATCGGCGCGCGGCATCAACCAGCGCGCGACAGCTGGGTAGTGGCATCGACCTCGCACCGCAGCCACCATGCCATCAGCAGGCCCGGCAGGCCCACCACCACCGATACCAGGAAGAAAATCTGCCAGCCATAGGCGTCGGCCAACACCCCTGCAAACGGCCCGACAAACACCCGCCCCAGGGTCGCAAATGCCGATAGCAAGGCGTAGTGGGTAGCCGAGAAACGCGTCCCGCACAGACCACTGAGCAGGGCAACAAACGCGGCCGTGCCCATGCCACCGGCGAAGTTGTCCAAGCTCAATGCAAACAGCAGCAGGCCATCCATCGGGGTGGGCTGGTCCAGGTGGACGATCAACAGGTTGAACGCCGGCACCTCAACCGTGCCCCAGGCCCCTGCTCCTTCCCGCGCCAGCAGGTAGAAACCGAGGTTGGACACCAACTGCAGCACGCCGAAGCCGATCACCGCCGTCGACAGACGCAGACGCAGCAGGAAGAAGCCACCGACGATGGCGCCAACAATCGTCATCAGCAGGCCGATGGTCTTGTTGGCCAGCCCCACTTCAGCCTGGCTGAAACCCATGCCCTTGAGCAGGAACGGGGTGGACAGGCTCAACGCGAACGCATCGCCCACCTTGTACAGCACCACCAAGGCCAGGAATGCCCCCGCGCCACGCATGCCGAAATAACTGCGCAGCGATGCGTTCAGTGTCTCGAACCGCACCCAACGGGTAACCCCCAGCCCCAACACCATGGCCGCGGCGATCTGGGTGACGACGAACACCAGCCGCACCCAGCGGTCGGTGCTGTCCGGATCGAGCCCGAACAACACCAGCACCTGATGGGCCAGCCATGCGCCCAGCGCCACGCCGGCGACCAGCGCCAGGAAACCACGCAGCTCACCGCCGGCCTTGGAGACCGGTGCCTTGAAGCGCTCCGGCAGCTGCGGCATCAACAGCAGCGCCAACACGCCCACTGCCACCGACAGGCCCGCCATCACCCGGTAGACCTGCGGCCAGCTCTGCCATTGCTCGGCCCATATCAGGGTGATGCCGCCAGAAAGAACCATCGCCAGACGATAGCCAAGGACGGTAAGCGAACCGCCCAGGCCGCGCTCGGCCGGCGCCAGCAGATCGGTGCGGTAGGCATCGATCACCACATCCAGCGTCGCCGACAAGCAGGCCACCAGCACCGCGACCGACGCGAACAACGCCAGGTTGCGCGATGGCGACAGCGTGCTCATGAAGGTCAACGCCACGCCAAGCGCGAACAGCATCAGTACGATCCAGCCGCGCCTGCGCCCGAGTATTGGCAGATCGAAGCGGTCGATCAGCGGCGCCCACAGGAACTTGAAGGTGTACGGGATACCGATCAGTGACAGGAAGCCGAGCGTGACCAGGTCCAGCCCGTCCACGGTCAGCCAGGCCTGCATCGCGCCGCCGGTCAGCGCCAACGGCAGGCCGGAGGCAAAACCGAGCAGGAGGATCACGAACAACCGGCGCAGGCGTTGCAGCCCGGCCGGCGGGGCTTCCACTACCGCTTCACTCACAGGTCGTAGTCCACGGTGAACGGGGCGTGGTCGGAGAAGCGCTGGCCGGTATAGATCGAGCTGCCGCGCAGGCGCTCACGCAGGCCGGGGGTGACGAACTGGTAGTCGATGCGCCAACCGACGTCATTGGCGCGGGCCGCGCCGCGGTTGCTCCACCAGGTGTAGTCCTGGCCTTCCGGGTGCAGCGCGCGGTAGGCATCGACCCAGCCACGGCCATTGGCGGTATCGGTCAGCTCGGCCTGGTCGGCGCAGAAGCCGTTCATCCAGTCGCGCTCCTGCGGCAGGCAGCCGGAGTTCTTCTGGTTGGATTTCCAGTTCTTGATGTCCAGCGCGCTGCGCACGATGTTCCAGTCGCCGCACAGCACATAGTCGCGGCCGCTGGCCAGCCATTCGTCGAGGATCGGCTTCAACCATTCCATCACCTCGTACTTGAAGCCCTGGCGCAGCTCGCCCGAGGACCCGGAGGGGATATAGAACGAAACCACGCTGAGGTTGCCGAAGCGCGCCTCGATGTAGCGGCCTTCGTCATCGAACGGCGCCCAGCCCAGTGCCGTACGCACCTCGTCCGGCTCACGCCGGCTCCAGATACCTACGCCGCTATAGCCCTTCTTGGTGATGGCGTCGCGGTAGAAACAATGGTGGCCGTCCGGGCGGAACAGCGCGTCGGTCAGCTGCGACTCCTGCGCCTTGGTCTCCTGGATGCAGAGCACGTCGGCCTGCTGGGCCAGGAACCACTCGTTGAAGCCCTTGGTGGTGGCCGAACGGATGCCGTTGGCATTGAAGCTGGTAATACGCATGAAGGACCGCTATTGGGAAAGCTCAAGACCGGCACAGCATACCGCCCGGACCGGGGCGGCCGACAAACCGGGCCTCAGCTTTACCCTGACAGCAGCCCGGTTCGCTGCGGGGACCCTGCCCCGACCCGCAGCGCAGCAATTGCAAGGGCCATGCTTTACCCTAGGAGCCTCAATAGACGATAAGACAGCGTATTTACATGAGTGACCACCGTTCCCGTTTCCTGCAGCTGGCGTTGAACGCCGACGCGCTGCGTTTTGGCCAGTTCACCCTCAAGTCTGGCCGGGTGAGCCCGTATTTCTTCAATGCCGGCCGTTTTGACACCGGTCTGGCGCTGGCCCAGCTGGGCAACTGCTACGCCGACGCCATCGACGACGCCGGTATTGCCTTCGACCAGCTGTTCGGCCCGGCCTACAAGGGCATCCCGCTGGCCACCTCGATTGCCTGCGAGTTCTCGCACCGCGGCCGCAACCTGCCGTTGACCTTCAACCGCAAGGAAGCCAAGGACCACGGCGAAGGCGGCACCCTGATCGGCGCCGACATGGCCGGCAAGCGCATCCTGATCGTCGACGACGTGATCACCGCCGGCACCGCCATCCGCGAGGCCCTGGCCATCATCCGCGAAGCCAAGGGCATCCCGGCCGGCATCGTGGTGGCGCTGGACCGCCAGGAAATCGCCTCGGAAGAAGACCGCCGTTCAGCCGCCCAGGCGGTGTCCGCGGAGACAGGTATTCCGGTGATCGCAGTAGCCAATCTGGCCGATCTGCTTGCATTCGCGTCCGGGAACCCGGAACTTGTTGGCTATCGCGAACCGTTGCTGGCCTACCGTGGCCGCTACGGGAGCAATCCGACAGGCTGATAGCAGGGGGCTGCCATGGTGCCGAATCCGTCCAAAACCGCCGCGACGTTGGTGCTGATGCTGGCTGCACTGGCATTGCCGGCGCTGGCGCAGAACAAGCCAGCCGATCCCGGCAAGAAGCTGTATTGCTGGGATGAAGGCGGCAAGCGCATCTGTTCGGACACCTTGCCACCGGAAGCGGTGAACAAGGCGCGCGAGGAGTTCAACGCCCGTAGCGGCATCCGCGGTGCGGATGTGCAGCGCGCGCTCACCGCCGAAGAACGTGCCGACGCGGCCCTGGCCAAAGCCCAGGAGGAAGTGGACGCAGCGGCGGCTGATACGCGCAAGCGTACCGAGCAGGCGATGCTGTCCACCTACGCCACTGAAGATGATCTGCGCCGTGTGTTCAGTGAGCGCACGGCGATTGTCGACAACAACGTCAAGACCGCCATCTTCAACGTGACCAGCCTGCGTGGCGCCTTGGCCTCCCAGCTCGCCAACGCCGGCAACAAAGAGTTGGCCGGGCAGAAGGTACCTGACAAGCAGGCCGGCGAGATCCGCCAGCGTCACAACGAACTGATCGCACAGCTGCGCCTGCAGATGGCGTTTGAGCAGCAGCGGCAGGCATTGGAAGTTGAGATCGCCGAGAGCCTGGCGCGGTATCGCGAGCTGAAGGGGATTGCAGCGCCGGTTGATACCGCAGCGGCTGCAACCGCACCTACTGCCAGCACAGAGCCTGCCAAAGGCTGAGCGATAGCCGGTAGGCGGTAGTGCCGAGCCATGCTCGGCAGGGGCTTTCCCGATCAATTGTTGGATTGAGAATGAAAGCGGCCTGAGGGCCGCTTTCTTCTTAAAAGCTTCCAGTCAAAAGCTTCCCCTCATCCGCCCCTACGGGGCACCTTCTCCCGTAAACGGGAGAAGGGATTGGCTTCCTGCAATTCCAAGTCCGCGAGCTGCTGCAAGTCCCTGAGCTGCTGAAAGTCCGTGAGCCAAAGCAAAGCCAGCCGCAAGCCATGACCGCCATGCCTTCTCCCGCCTGCGGGAGAAGGTGCCCCGCAGGGGCGGATGAGGGGGCTTCGGCTTCGGCTTCGGCCCTGGCTCTGGCTTCGGCCCTGGCCCTGGCTCTGGCTTCGGCCCTGGCTTCGGCCCTGGCTTCAGTTTTGGCTCTGGTTCTGGACTTTGACGCCGCTTCCACCGCGCCGTCAGCCGCCCCTCCCCAAAACCCCACTTTTTACGCGCCTTTTACGCCAACCCAACCCCAGCAGCGTCGATCGTTTACGCCCCCCGGGCGGACGATAGCGGCCTGATCGGGGTGATCAGACTTGTCGCTCGCGCCTGCCTGCCGCCCTACCCGTCCATCGACGCATACTCCGGCATCCCCGGCCGCGTCCTGATCCTGATTCGAGGTTTCCATGCCCGGCTGGCTTGCTCTGTTGTGCGGCGTAGTGGTGCTGATCGCCGCTGCCTACCTGTTGTACGCGGTCCTACGACCTGAGTCGTTCTGAGGAGCGCCATCGTGATTGAACCCATCCTCATCATTCTGGCCAGCCTGGCGCTGGCATGGCCGCTCGGCCTGTACCTGGCGCGGCTGATGCGCGGTACGCCGATGCGCATCGACGTCCTCTTCCATTGGGTCGAAAAACCGCTGTACCGCGTGCTCGGCATTGATCCCAACCACTCCATGTCCTGGCGCGGCTATGTGGTCGCGTTCCTGATCAGCAACCTGGTGTTGGCGGTGCTGACCCAGGCGGTGTTCATGACCCAGGCCTGGTTGCCGTTGAATCCGGACAACATTCCCAACATGCGTTGGGACACCGCGCTGCACACCATGGTGTCGTTCCTGACCAACACCAACCAGCAGCACTACAGCGGCCAGGCGCAGCTGTCCTATTTCGCGCAGATGACCGGCATCACCGGCCTGCAGGTGATCACCCCGATGATGGGCTTGGCACTTGCAGTGGCAACGCTGCGTGCCTTGTTCATGAAGCCTGCCAGCAACGACACCGGCAATGCCCCCGTACGCGTCACCGTGGGCAACTACTACGCCGACGTGGTGCGCCTGTGCCTGCGCTTCCTGCTGCCGCTGTGCCTGGTATGGACGCTGCTGCTGAACTGGCAGGGCGTGCCTTCCACGCTGGCCGCTGGCCCGCAGGCGACGCCGATCGATGCCAGTGCCGGCATGGACACGCAGAAGATCCCGCTCGGCCCGGTCGCGGCGATGGTCGCAGCCAAGCAGCTCGGCGCCAATGGCGGCGGCTGGTACGGCCCGAACAGCGCCTTCCCGCTGGAAAACCCGACGCCCTTGTCGAATGCACTGGAACTGATCGGCATCCTGCTGATCCCCATGGCCATCATCTGCATGCTCGGCAGCTTCACCGGCCGGCGTCGCTTTGGTGCGCTGGTGTTCGGCTGCATGCTGACCATGTCGGTACTGTCCACCAGCGCCAGCCTGTGGCTGGAAGGCCACAGCCGCAGCGCCACCAGCGCCTTGCTGATGGAAGGCAAGGAAGCACGCTTCGGTGCCGATGGCACAGCGCTGTGGTCGTCCATCACCACCCAGGTGCAGAACGGTTCGGTCAACGGCATGCATGATTCGCTGAGCCCGCTCGGCGGCATGATGCCCATCGTCAACATGCTGATCAGTGCCATCTGGGGCGGCATCGGCTGCGGCATCCAGCAGTTCCTGGTCTATCTGATGATGGCGGTGTTCCTGGCCGGCTTGATGACCGGTCGCACACCCGAGCTGCTGGGCCGCAAGCTGGAAACACCACAGGTACGCCTGCTCGCGGTGCTGGTGTTGCTGCAGCCGATCACCCTGCTCGGGCTGACCGCACTGACCCTGGCCGTGCCCGGCCTGGCCGGCACCTCCAACCCCGGCTTCCATGGCATCAGCCAGGTGTTCTACGAGTTCACCTCGGCCTATGCCAACAACGGCTCGGGCTTTGAAGGACTGGCCGACAACACCATGTGGTGGAACCTGAGTTGCGCACTGGTGTTGGTGCTGGGTCGTTTCCCGATCCTGATCATCCCGCTGGTCATCGCCACCCAGCTGGCCGCCAAGCGGCAGGTGCCGCAAAGCGCGGGCAGCCTGCAGATTGAAACCCCGACCTTCGCATTGACGCTTATCTGCGTGGTCATTGTCCTTACCGTGCTGCAGTTCCTGCCAGCGCTGGTGCTTGGCCCGGTGGCCGAACACCTGAGCCTGGTGGCCCTGCAGGGAGCCCCCTCACCGTGAACGCCTCCATGAACCGCTCCGCCTCTCCTGCGGCATCTTCTCCTGCGGCAGCGCGCCGCCCCACCCTGCTCGATGCCGCCGGCCTGCGCCGTGCGCTGCTCGACTCGGTCCGCAAACTGTCGCCGCTGCACCTGCTGCACAACCCGGTGATGGCGGTGGTGATGGCCGGCACCGTGCTGGCGCTGATCGTCACCCTCAGCGGCACCGCGCCGTTGGGCTTTGGCCTGGCCGTCACCGCGATCCTGCTGGTGACGGTGCTGTTCGGCAATTTCGCCGAAGCCGTGGCCGAGGCGCGTGGCCGTGGCCAGGCCGCGTCGCTGCGCCGTGCACGCCAGGACCTGGTCGCACGGCGTGTCGCCACGCCGTTGCAGGGTGCTGCCGAAAGCCGCGTCCCCGCTGCCGAGCTGCGCCCCGGTGAGTATGTGATCGTCAGTGCCGGCGAGTTCGTGCCGGCCGACGGCGAGATCGTGCGTGGTCTGGCCACCATCAATGAGGCTGCTGTCACCGGCGAATCCGCACCGGTGCTGCGCGAGGCCGAGACCGACCGCTCCGGCGTGATCGGCGGCACCAAGGTGCTGTCTGACGAGATCGTGGTGCGGGTCAGTGCCGAGCCGGGCCACAGCTTCCTCGACCGCATGATCGCGCTGGTCGAAGGTGCCAACCGGCAGAAGACGCCAAACGAGATCGCGTTGACCCTGTTGCTGGCGGCGATGTCGCTGACCTTCCTGGTGGTGGTGGCAACGCTGCCGGCGATTGCCGGCTTTGTCGGCGTCACGGTCGATCCGCTGCTGCTCATCACCCTGCTGGTGTGCCTGATCCCGACCACCATCGGCGGCCTGCTGCCGGCCATCGGCATCGCCGGCATGAACCGTGCGTTGTCGGCCAATGTGCTGGCCAAGTCCGGCAAGGCCGTGGAAGTAGCCGGCGACGTCGACGTGCTGTTGCTGGACAAGACCGGCACCATCACCTACGGCGACCGTCAGGCCACCCACTTCCATCCACTGGCCGGTATCGACGCTGCACAGCTGCGTGAAGCATCGCTGCTGTCGTCACTGGCGGACCCGACTCCGGAAGGCAAATCCATCGTGCGCTTGGCACGCCAGCAGGGTTGCACCACCGCCGAGCCGGACCACGTTCATGCGGATCCCTCCGCAAAAGCCCGCACATCCATGTGCGGGGTCCTGAATTATCTGCCCTTCACCGCACAAACCCGCATGTCCGGCGTTGACCTGGACAACGGCCGCAGCATCCGCAAGGGAGCCTCCGATGCCATCACCGCGCATGTACTGGCCTTGGGCGGCAGCGTGCCGAACGAGCTGCAGGCGCGGGTGGATCAGGTTGCCCGTGGCGGTGCCACGCCGCTGGTGGTCAGCGAAGGAAAGCACGTACTCGGCGTGGTCGAGCTGGCCGACGTGGTCAAGCACGGCATGCGCGAGAAATTCGCGCAGCTGCGGGCGATGGGTATCCGCACGGTGATGATCACCGGCGACAACCCGCTCACCGCCGCCGCCATCGCCGCCGAGGCCGGTGTCGACGACTACATCGCGCAGGCCCGGCCGGAAGACAAGCTGGCGCGCATCCGTGCCGAGCAGGCCGGTGGCCGGCTGGTGGCGATGGTCGGTGACGGCACCAACGATGCACCAGCGCTTGCCCAGGCCGATATCGGTTTGGCAATGAACTCCGGCACGCAGGCGGCCAAGGAAGCCGGCAACATGGTCGATCTGGATTCGGATCCGGCCAAGCTGCTGGCCGTGGTGGAAGTCGGCAAGCAGCAGCTGATCACCCGCGGTGCGCTGACCACCTTCTCGCTGGCCAACGACGTCTCCAAGTACTTCGCGATCCTGCCGGCGCTATTCGCCGCCAGCATTCCGTCGATGGCGGCCTTGAACGTGATGCAGCTGTCGAGCCCGCGCAATGCGGTGCTGGCAGCGCTGATCTTCAATGCCTTGGTGATCCCGGCCCTGATTCCGCTGGCCCTGCGCGGCGTGCGCTTCCGTCCGGCCACCGCCACCGCGCTGCTGCGCCGGAACATGCTGGTGTACGGCCTGGGCGGCGTGCTGCTGCCGTTTGCGGCCATCAAGGCCATCGACCTCCTTCTTGTCCTGGTATTTGGCGCATGAACACCTCCAACACTTCCTCCCGTCGTGCCGGCAACCCGCTGTGGTGGCCGGCCATTGGCCTGTCCTTGTTCGGCCTGCTTGGCACCGGCCTGGTCTATGCAGTGTTGGCGACCGGCGTCTCCGGCGCGTTGTTTCCGGCGCAGGCTGATGGCAGCCTGATCCGCGATACCGACGGACAGGTGCGTGGCTCGCTGTATCTGGCGCAGCCGTTCGCTGGCAATGGCTACTTCCAGACGCGTCCTTCGGCGGCCAACTACGATCCGATGGCCGCGGCCGGCAGCAATATGGCGCGCAGCAATCCGGACCTGGTCAAGCGGGTCAGCGAAGCCACTGCTGCCGCCGCAGCGCGCGAGAAGATCGATCCGGCCACCGTGCCGGGCGATCTGGTCACGCAGTCGGCCAGCGGCTTGGATCCGGAGCTGTCGCCTGCTGCCGTACAGATGCAGGTGGCGCGTGTGGCCGCTGCACGTGGTTTGCCGCTGGCACAGGTGCAGGCGTTGGTTGATGCACAACTGCAGGACCGCCAATGGGGCGTGTTCGGGCAGCCACGGATCAACGTGATTGCCCTCAACCGGGCGCTGGATCAGGCCGCGCATGCGCCGTGATGCGGGGCGCACCTGCAACAGCGCACAATCGTCGCCATGAACGACTCCCGTAGCCGCCAGGCCGATGCCTTGGCCGAGGCCCTGCAACGCGACGCCGGCGGCAAGCTGACCGTGTTCCTCGGCGCCGCACCGGGCGTGGGCAAGACTTTCAGCATGCTCACCCGCGCCCAGGAACAGCTGCGGCGTGGGGTGGATGTCGTTGCGGCCGTGGTTGAAACCCATGGCCGCAACGACACCGCCGCCCTGCTCGACGGCCTGCCGCGCATTGCAATGTGCGCGGTGGAGTACCACGGCCATCAGCTGCAGGAAATGGATCTGGATGCGGTGCTGGCACGCAAGCCGGCGCTGGTGCTGGTCGATGAGCTGGCCCATCGCAATGCTCCCGGCAGCCGCCACGAACGGCGCTGGCAGGACGTGATGGAGCTGCTCGATGCCGGCATCGACGTATGGACCACGATCAACATCCAGCACCTGGAAAGCCTCAACGATGTGGTGATGCGCATCACCGGCGTACGCGTCAGCGAGACTGTGCCCGACGTGGTGTTCGACCGTTTGCACGACATCGTGCTGGTCGACCTGCCGCCGCGCGAGCTGATCGAACGCCTGCAGCAGGGCAAGGTCTACGTGCCGGAACAGGCAGCGCAGGCACTGCAGGCATTCTTCTCGCCGGCCAACCTCACCGCCCTGCGCGAACTGGCGATGCAGGAAGCTGCCGACCGCGTCGACAGCAGCCTGCGCGAGACCCGCGCCGCACGCGGCGAAGGCAATCTGCCGCTGCGTCGGCGCGTTGTGGTCGCCATCGACGGCGGCGGCCAGAGCGAATACCTGGTGCGGGTGGCGCGACGCATCGCCGAGCGCCGCGATGCACCGTGGACCGTGGTGACCGTGCAGCACCGCCGCCACGACGAGGCCACCCGCCGCGAGATCGACGATGCGTTCGCACTGGCGCGGCGTCTGGGCGGCGATGCCGAGCTGCTGCACGGGCCGGGCATTGCCGATGCGCTGCTCGACTACGCCGCGCACAACGCCGTGTCGTCGCTGGTGCTCGGCCGCACCCGCGAGCGGCCGCTGGCGCGGCTGTTCAACCAGACCCTGACCCAGCAGCTGATCCAGCGCGGCGCGCACTACGAAATCACCATCATCAGCACGCCGCAGGCACGCGCCAACGCGCGTCGCTTCGGCCTGGCGCTGGCCCCGGACAGCTGGGGCAAGGATGCGATGACGGCGGTATTGGCCACCGTCGGCGCCTGCCTGGCCGCATGGCTGGGCGAACACTGGATAGGCCTGAGCGACCTGGCGATGGTGTTCATCGTCGCGGTGGTGCTGGTGGCGGCGCGCACCCGCATGAGCGCGGCGGTGCTGGCGGCGACGCTGTGCTTCCTCGCCTATAACTTCTTCTTCATCGCACCGCGTTTCACCTTTGCGATCAGTGCGCGGCAAGGCGTGATCACCGTCTTCCTGTTCCTCGCCGCCGCACTGGTTGCCGGCCGTTTGGCATCGCGTCTGCGCATGCAGGTGGTGGCGCTGCGCGCGGCCAATCGCCATGCCAATGTGCGGCAGACCTTGGGCCGGCAGCTTGTCGGTGCCACCGACAATGCCCAGGTCGCGCATGCTGGCCGCGTGGCCCTGGAGCAGGCACTGGATGCACCGGCGTGGGTGCGGCTGGGCGATGACACCAGCACCAGTGGCACGGCAGCGCCGGGCGATACCGACCTGGCTGCCGCCGATTGGGCGCTGCGGCATGGGCAAGCGGCCGGCCGCTTCACCGACACCCTGGCCGGCGCCGGCTGGTGGTTCCTGCCGCTGCTTGACGGCGAAGCGCACGCAATCGGCGTGGCCGGCCTGCGCTTCGATCATCAACATCCACGGCTGGCCCCGGAACAGCGCCAGCTGGTGGAAGCGATGGCCGACGACATCGCCCAGGCCGCATTGCGCACACGGCTGGTCGCCGATCTGGAAACCGCGCACCTGCACAACGAAACCGAGCGCCTGCGCTCGGCCCTGTTGTCCTCGGTCTCGCACGACCTGCGCTCGCCGCTGGCAGCGATGATCGGCTCGGCCGACAGCCTGTCCAACTACGCCGATGCGATGGATGCCAACGACCGCCGCGCCCTGCTCGACACCATCGTGGTCGAGGGCGAGCGGCTGGACCGCTACATCCAGAACCTGCTCGACATGACCCGGCTCGGCCACGACGGACTCAAGCTCAACCGTGACTGGATCGGCGTGGACGAGCTGATCGGCTCGGCCGCACGCCGCCTGCAGCGCTACCAACCGGACGTGCGCCTGCAGCTGGATATTCCGGCGGACATGGTGCCGATCTGGGTGCACCCGGCGCTGGTCGAGCAGGCCGTGTTCAACGTGATGGAGAACGCCGCCAAATTTTCGCCACCCGGCGTGCCCGTCGAAGTACGCGCACGCCAGCAGGGCAATGAGCTGCGTATCGAGGTGATCGACGCCGGCCCGGGCATTCCCGACGCCGAACGTTCGCGCATCTTCGACATGTTCTACAGCGTGGAGCGTGGCGACCGCGGCCGCCAGGGCACCGGCCTGGGCCTGACCATCTGCCAGGGCATGATCGGCGCGCACGGTGGCAGCGTCGAAGCGCTGCCGGGACGCGGCGGACGCGGTACCCTGATCCGCATGACCCTGCCCCTGCTCCAGCCGCACCCCGAGAGCCCGCGCGATGATGGCTGAAGCGCCGGCCATTCCGCCGCCGCGCGTGCTGGTGGTCGATGACGAAGTGCAGATCCGGCGCTTTCTGGATATTTCGCTGCGCGCGCAGGGCTATGCGGTGAGCCAGGCCGCCAACGGCGCCGAGGGCCTGCAGCGGCTGGCCGAGGACGGCGCCGATCTGGTGGTGCTGGATATCGGCCTGCCCGACATGGAAGGCCACGACGTGCTGGCCGAGTTACGGCAATGGAGCCAGGTGCCGGTGATCATGCTCAGCGTGCGCGCCGGCGAAGCGGAGAAGGTGCGCGCCCTGGACAACGGCGCCAATGACTACGTGACCAAGCCGTTCGGCACCCAGGAGTTGATGGCCCGGGTGCGTGCCTTGTTGCGTAGTCGCAGCACCGACAGCGAAGGCCAGGTGCCGGTGTTCGATGACGGCCGCCTGCATATCGACCTGTCACGCCGCGATGTGCGCGTGGATGGCGAAGCGATTGCACTGACCCGCAAGGAATACGCATTGCTGGCCTTGCTGTTGCGCAATGCCGGGCGGGTGGTGACCCAGCCGCAGATCCTGCAGGAAATCTGGGGGCCGACACATCGGCATGACACGCACTACCTTCGCATCCTGGTGGGCCGGCTGCGGCACAAGCTTGGCGATTCGGCGCTGGAGTCGCGTTATCTGTTCACCGAGCCGGGCGTTGGTTTGCGGTTTGGTGGTGCGTGATCAGCACGGCTTGTAGGAGCGGCGTCAGCCGCGAAGCTGGTGAAACAACAGGCGTTCGTTGATCTGAGATTGCTGGATACGGAAGCCACTGTGGCCTCGCGGCTGACGCCGCTCCCACAAGCATGCATAGGCTGAAGCAAAGGCAACCCCTCCCCGGCCCTCCCCTTGGCTGCGCCAAAGGGAGGGGGTGTAGTGCGCGCAGCCTGTCAGATCGAAGCGCAGCCGCCTGTCTCCCTCCCTTTGGCGCAGCCAAGGGGAGGGTTGGGGAGGGGTGCTTTTCGCTGCAGTCCAAAGCCCTCCAACAAAACTTGCTATGCAAGAAAGCAACTGACGAATGGCGGAGGTCCAGAAAACAAAAAGCCGCCCACGCGATGCGTGGACGGCTCTTGCGGAACGACACCGCCGATCAGAACCCCAGCTCGGTCCCCACCGGCAACACCTGCAGCAACTGCTCGCGGAACACACCCTTGATCCGCTCCAGCGCCACTTCATCGTTGGCCTCAAAACGCAGCACCAGCACCGGCGTGGTATTGGAGGCACGCACCAGACCCCAGCCATCGCTGAAGTCGGCACGCAGGCCGTCGATCGTCGAGATGCGCGCGCCTGCGAACGGCGAGTCCTCAACCTGCGCTGCAGCCACGATCAAGGCCACCTGCGCATGCTGCGTGCCCTCTTCCACCGCCACCTTCAACTCCGGCGTGGAGATCGCATCCGGCAACTCGTTCAATACCTCGGACGGTTCTTCATCACGCTGCGCCAGAATCTCCAGCAGGCGTGCCGCCGCATACAGGCCATCATCAAAGCCGTACCAGCGTTCCTTGAAGAAGAAGTGGCCGCTCATCTCGCCCGCCAGCTCGGCATCGGTCTCGCGCATCTTGGCCTTGACCAGCGAATGCCCGGTCTTCCACATCATCGGGCTGCCGCCGTTGCGCAGGATGTAATCGGACAACTTGCCGGTGCACTTCACGTCGTAGATGACCATCGCGCCGGGGTTGCGCGCCAGCACATCGGCGGCGAACAGCATCAGCAGACGGTCGGCGAAGATGATCTTGCCATCCTTGGTGACCACGCCGAGGCGGTCGCCATCACCATCGAAGGCCACGCCCAGGTCCGCGTCGAAGCGCTTGACCATCTGCACCAGGTCTTCGAGGTTGTGCGGGTCGCTGGGGTCCGGGTGGTGGTTGGGGAAGTCGCCATCCACTTCGCAGTACAGCGGGATCACCTCGGCACCAATGGCTTCCAGCAACTGCGGCGCCACTGCGCCAGCCACGCCATTACCGGCATCAGCAACGACCTTGAGCGGACGATCCAGCTGCACGTCATCGGCGATGCGCTGCACGTAGTCGCTGATGACCTCACGTTGCTGCAGGCTGCCTTCGTTGTCGGCATGCTGCAGGCGGCCTTCCTGGATGCGCTTGTACAGGTCGGTGATGGCGTCGCCGGACAGCGTCTCGCCACCGATGACGATCTTGAAACCGTTGTAGTCCGGCGGGTTGTGGCTGCCGGTAACCGCCACGCAGCTGCCAGCGCGCAGGTGATAACTGGCGAAATACACCACCGGCGTCGGTGCCATGCCGATATCGATCACATCGCAACCAGCGCGGCGCAGGCCGGTGATCAAGGCATCGGCCAGCTCCGGCCCGGACAGACGACCATCGCGGCCCACCACCACATCGCGCAAACCCTGCGCCTGCATTTCGCTGCCGATGGCCTGGCCAATCAGCGTGGCGACATTGGCATTCAACTCGGCACCAAGCACACCGCGGATGTCGTAGGCACGGAATATGACCGGCAGGACCGCGTCCGCACCCGGCTCGACGCGCGCCGGCGGCGCATCAGCAGCGCGCGCATTGGCCGAGGCCGGCAGCGGTTGCGGGTCCTGCTCCAGCGCTTCCTGCAGGGTCAGGCCGCTATCGTCGTCCTGCACGGTGTTCCTGCGCAGGACGGGTAGATTCGCCAAGCGCTTGCGGCCCAGCAACAACAGCAACGCAATCGCCACCAGCAACAACGCCACGATACCGCTTGGAATCACTCCCAGGCCCATCAAGCCGGCGCTGGCATCCGGCAGCTCAGCGACAACGCGCAGGCCGGTATCGCCGACCGGGCGCGCCAGTGCATCGGCACTGTTACCCAGATCGGTGGCGCCCTTCTGGACGATGGTGAAACCACCCTGGCGCAACCCGAGAAAGGCGCTGTTCGGCGAATCGATGCCATCAAACACGGAGGTCAGCCGGGTCAGCGGCTGACGGATGTAGATCACCGCCGGTTTGCCCTGCAACAGCACCGGTGCGGCCAGGCCCAGCCTCGGGCTACCACCATCGCGGACCACCAGCGCTACCGGCTGGCCGGTGGCCATGGCCTGTTCCAGCAGTGCCAGTCGCGAGTAGCCGAACGCCGCCGGATCGGCATACGCCTCGGTCAGGCTGGCGTCGAGAACCTGCGCGTCTTCCACCCCGGTCCACTTGTCACGTACCGCCAAGGCGACGGCAGCTGCATCACCGCTGGCCAGCGCGGCCTTGACCGGCTCCAATGCCAGCTGCTTGCCGAACTGCGCAGTCTGCGTAGCCAGCGCCTGCTGCACGCCAGCCACGGCCTGATCGCGGGATTGCTCAAGCCCGGCACTGGTACCGGACTGCATCCATTGATCTACCGCACTCCAGCCGAACCAGGCGGCCAACAACAGCAGCAGTACCGCCAGCAGTGGCGTTGATCGACCCAGCGCTGGACGTGGCCGCCCGCTCTCATTCCCTTGGCTCATCGTGCGTTCCCCCTGTCAGCGCACCCCGGTGTGGCCGAATCCACCCGTTCCACGTGCACTGTCGATGAAAGTATCTACTACCTGCAACGTCACCCGTGCAATCGGCATCACCACCAACTGCGCGATCCGGTCGCCCGGTTCAATGGTGAAGGCGTCGCGGCCTCGGTTCCACACACTGATCAGCAGTGGGCCCTGGTAATCGGCGTCGATCAGGCCGGTGCCATTGCCCAGCACGATGCCGTGGCGGTGGCCCAGCCCGGAGCGCGGCAGAACCACCGCACACAGGCCAGGATCGGCGATATGGATCGCGATGCCGCTAGGCAGCAGGGCCGCATCGCCGGGCTCCAGCGTCAGCGCCGCTTCGGTCGCCGCGCGCAGGTCCATGCCGGCGCTGGCCTCGGTGGCGTAGGCCGGCAGCGGCCAGCTGTCGCCGAAGCGCGGGTCCAGCAATTTCACCTGCAAGGGCTGCAGTCCATTACTCATGCGTCCAACCTCTCGGCAATCAAATCCAGTAATTGTTCGGCCAGCTGGGTCTTGGCGGTGCCCGGGAATTCGCGCAGGCCGTCGTTCCAATAGGCCACGGCTGCGTTCTGGTCGCTCTCGAAACCATTGCCAGCGATACCGACCTGGTTGGCGATGATCAGGTCCAGGTGCTTGTCGGCCAGCTTGCCGCGTGCGTACTTCTCCACATCGTGGGTTTCGGCGGCGAAGCCCACCACCAGCTTCAAGGCCTGCTCCTGCACGGCCACTTCGGCCAGGATGTCGGCGGTGCGCACCAGTTCCAGGGTCAGGGTCTGGCTGCCGGCGGTCTTCTTCAGCTTCTGCGGCGAGACCTGGCGCGGCGTGTAATCGGCCACGGCGGCCGCGCCAATGTAGATATCGGCCGGCAAGGCACCGAGTACGGCCTCACGCATCTGCGCGGCCGAGCGCACGTCGATGCGCTGCACACCGGCCGGCGTGGCCAGCTGTACCGGTCCGCTGACCAGCACCACCTGCGCGCCCTGGCGGGCGGCGGCGGCGGCCAGGGCATAGCCCATCTTGCCGCTGCTGCGGTTGCCGACATAGCGCACCGGGTCCAGATCTTCGTAGGTGGGACCGGCGCTGATGAGCACGCGCATGCCGTTCAGGCGGCCCGGCTTGGCCGGGGCCTGCGGGGCCAGGTTGCCGGCAAGCGCAGCAATGATGGTTGGTGCTTCACTGACCCGACCCGGGCCGGATTCACCTTCGGCCAGCGGGCCGTCCTCCGGCCCGATCACCTGCACGCCGCGCTCGCGCAGCAGTGCCATGTTGGCCTGGGTAGCCGGATGCAGCCACATGCGGTGATTCATTGCCGGGCACACGGTCAGCGGCGCGGTACTGGCCAGACACAGCGTGGTCACCAGGTCGTCGGCATTGCCGTGCGCCAGCCGCGCCAGCAGGTCGGCCGTGGCCGGGGCGATGAGGATGCGGTCGGCCCAGCGCGCCAGTTCAATATGGCCCATGGCCTGCTCGGCGGCGCTGTCCCACAGCGTGGTCCGGGTGGGATGGCCCGAAAGCGCCTGGAAGCTCAGCGGAGTGACGAACTGCTGCGCACCAGCCGTCATCGCCACCTGCACGGTGGCGCCGGCATCACGCAGCCGACGCACCAGCTCCAGCGACTTGTACGCAGCGATGCCACCGCCTACGCATAGCAGCAGCTTCTGTCCTTCCAAGGGGCGGGAAGTGGGGGAAACGGCGGTCACGGATGGGGATTCCTAGGTACAGAAGAAGGGTTAGCTTAACCGAAGGCTTTGTTACGCCTGATCCAGTTTTTGGCAAATGGCGGTGAATCTGCCCCTCATGCATATCCGTGATTGGCCCAGCGCTGAACGCCCGCGCGAAAAACTGCTGGCACGTGGCGCAGCCGCACTTTCCGACGCTGAACTGCTGGCGATTTTCCTCGGCTCGGGCCTGCGCGGGCGCGATGCGGTACAGACCGCGCGCGAGCTGCTGCATGCGCACGGCCCGCTGCGGGCACTGCTGGACCGCAGCGCACCGCAACTGGCCAGATTGCCGGGGCTGGGTCCTGCCCGCGCCTGCCAGCTCAGCGCCGCGATGGAACTGGGCCGGCGCCATCTGGCCGCCGGGCTGGAGCGCGGCGATGCGCTGACCGACCCAGCCGCTGCCGGCCGCTACTTCGCCCAGCGCCTGCGCCACCGCCCGCAGGAGGTGTTCGCCGTGCTGTTCATGGACAACCGCCACCGGGCCTTGGCCTTTGAAGAGTTATCCACAGGGACGGTAGACAGCGCCGAAGTACATCCGCGTGAGGTCGTCCGCCAGGCCTTGGCCCACAACGCTGCGGCGGTGATCGTCGGCCACAACCACCCGTCCGGGAATCCTGAACCGTCGGCGGCCGACCGCGCCATCACCGCACGGCTGCAGCAGGCCTTGGCGCTGGTGGATATCCGCCTGCTCGACCATTTCGTGGTCGGTGACGGCGCGCCAGTGTCGCTGGCCGCGCGGGGCTGGGTCTGAACGCCTCAGCCTGAACCCCCTCCGGCCTACCCCGGCCCCCAGATCTGCCCGGTCGGACACCGGAATCCCCCTTGAACGCTGGTCGCCGCAGCTTTTCTGTTTTTTTGACATTGCTGACCCCAGCAGGCGTGCCGCGGGCGGCCTCGTCGCAGGTCAGGTAAAATGGTCAGTTCCGCGCTTCAAGCAGAATAGTCACGTGAAAGCCCAACTCCGCGCCCTCATCGGCCAAGGCATCGAAGCCTTGCGCGCCAACGGCACCTTGCCTGCCGACACCCTGCCGCCGGATTTCGTGGTCGAGCGACCCAAGACCCGCGAACACGGTGATTTCGCCACCAACGCCGCCATGCTGCTGGCCAAGGCCGCACGCACCAATCCGCGCGCCGTTGCGCAGGCGCTGCTTGCCGCATTGCCGGCCAGTGACGACATCGTCAATGTCGAGATCGCCGGCCCTGGCTTCATCAATTTCAAACTCTCGCCGGTGGCTTACCAGCGCGAAGTGGTCAGCGTGCTCAAGGAAGCCGACGATTACGGCCGCAACCTGAGCGGCAACGGCCGCAGCGTCGGCGTCGAATACGTGTCGGCCAACCCGACCGGCCCGCTGCATGTCGGCCACGGCCGCGCCGGTGCGATCGGCGATTGCATTGCCCGCGTGCTGGAAGCCAACGGCTGGAACGCCAAGCGTGAGTTCTACTACAACGACGCCGGCGTGCAGATCGAAAACCTGGCCAAGTCGGTGCAGGCGCGCGCACGCGGCTTCAAGCCGGGCGATGAGCAGTGGCCGGCCGAAGCCTATAACGGTGAATACATCGGCGACGTGGCCAAGGCCTACCTGCTGGGTGAGACCGTGGACCTCGAGGGCAGCCAGGTCGTCGGCGCCAAGGATGCCGAGAACCTGGAGGAAGTCCGCCGCTTCGCCGTTGCCTACCTGCGCAATGAGCAGAACCTGGACCTGGCCGCATTCGGCGTGGATTTCGATATCTACTTCCTGGAAAGCTCGCTGTACAAGGACGGCAAGGTCGCCGAGACCGTGCAGCAGCTGATCAGCTCCGGCCACACCTACGAGGAAGGCGGCGCGCTGTGGCTGCGCTCCACCGATTTCGGTGACGACAAGGACCGCGTGATGCGCAAGTCCGACGGAACGTTCACCTACTTCCTGCCGGACGTGGCTTATCACCTGAGCAAGTGGCAGCGCGGTTACGAACGCGCCATCACCGAACTCGGCGCCGACCACCACGGCTCGCTGGCGCGTGTGCGCGCCGGCCTGCAGGCGCTGGACCTGGGCATCCCCAAGGGCTGGCCGGAATACGTGCTGCACCAGATGGTGACGGTGATGCGCGGCGGCGAGGAAGTGAAGCTGTCCAAGCGTGCCGGCAGCTACCTGACCCTGCGTGACCTGATCGAGGAAGTGGGCAGCGATGCGGTGCGTTGGTTCCTGATCGCGCGCAAGCCCGACTCGCAGCTGACCTTCGACATCGACCTGGCCCGCCAGCAGAGCAGCGACAACCCGGTGTTCTATGTGCAGTACGCGCATGCCCGCGTGTGCTCGCTGCTGCGCCAGGCGCAGGAAAAGGGCCTGGACTACAAGCAGGCCGACGGTCTGGCCGCGCTGTCGCGTCTGGGCGACGACGCCTCGCTGGAACTGATGAACGAAATCTCGCGTTACCCGGAAGTGGTGGAAGCAGCCGGCATCGCGCTGGAACCGCACCAGATCGCGCAGTACCTGCGTGAATTGGCACACGCTTTCCACACGTGGTATCACGGCACCCCCGTGCTGGTGGATGATGCAGCCGAGCGCAACGCCAAGCTCACCTTGGCCAGCGCCGCACGGCAGACCCTGGCCAATGGCCTGAGCATCCTGGGCGTCAGTGCCCCGGAAAAGATGTAAACACCTGGAGACGCAGTAGACATGGCAGCACGACGCGGCAAAACCCAAGCCCGGCGCAACAACGACAATGGCACGCCCGGCTGGGTGTGGCTGGTTGCCGGCGTGGCGATTGCGGCGGTGGTGTTCCTGGCGGCGCCGAACCTGTTCAAGAAGGACGGCGACGGTTTCCTGCGAGTAGGCCCGCAACCCAACCCGGACGCACAGCCGGCACCGGTTGCTGACGCCGACGTCGACGCCGGGGTGGAATCGAACAAGCCAGCCACGCCTGCCGGTGCCAAGCCGGAGGAAAAGCCAGCCACCCAGTACGACTTCTACACCCTGCTGCCGGGCACCGAAGTACAGATGTCCGACGCCGAGTTGGCCGCCAGTGCCAAGGCCGAGGAACAGCGCCGCGCGGCAGCCGCGCGCGCGACTGCGGCGGCAACGCCGGCTACTCCTGCGACGCCGCCGACCGAGGCCCAGCGTGCACAGGCAGCACTGGAAGGGCGTCCGTTGCCGGCACCGGTGAGCGAAGCCACCCGCCAGCCGGCGCCGATCAGCGAAACGGCATCGCGTCCGGTGCAGGTTGCCAGCGTTACTCCGGCGGCCACCGCTCCGAAGCCGGCACCTGCGGCCGCAGCTCCGGCTCCGACCGTCGCTGCAGCCACACCGGCGGCTGCGACCGAGAACGTGCGCTACATCCTGCAGGCAGGTGCGTTTGGTGCGTCGGGTGATGCCGAATCGACCAAGGCCAAGCTGGCGATGATGGGCCTGGCAGCGCGCGTGGAATCGGCGCAGATCAACGGCAACACCGTATACCGCGTGCGCATGGGCCCGTATGGCACCGCCAGCGAACTGGCCGAGGCCAAGGCCAAGCTCAACGGCACTGGCTTGCAGGCGATGGCGATCAAGGCGCAGTGAAGTCGCCTATGGCGGCCTCACCCCAACGTTTGTGAAACAAACTTTGGGCCCCGTGCCCTTCCTGTCCAAAACCCTGCGCCTGTCGGCGTGCCCCCTTTACTAAAGGGGGGAGGTGAAACCGCCGATGGCGGCTTCACCCCAAGATTTGCTTCGCGAATCTTGGGCCCCGTGCCCTTCTTATCCAAAACCCCGCGCCTGTCGGCGCGCCCCCTTTACTAAAGGGGGCTGTTGCGACTGACAGGTCGATCGAAGAGCTTCTCGATCATTTAGGCCCTGACGTCGTTTTGATGTTGGGGCTTTTTGTTGGTGCCGTTGTAGCCCGGGTAAGCAGAGCGCACCCGGGGCTTTGAGTGCGCGCCTATTCGTGCGTCGATTCTTCTTGCTACGTTGTTTTTACCCGCGAAGAGCACCCCTCCCAAACCCTCCCCTGCGCCTGCGGCGCAAGGGAGGGAGCGAAGCGCGGCTTCGCTCCGCATCGCTGCGAACTGGTCGATCGCACAGTCAGCCCCTTCCTTGCGGCGCAGGGGAGGGTTGGGGAGGGTTGGCTCTTGGCTCTTGGCTCTTGGCTCTTGGCTCTTGGCTTCTGGCTCTTGGCTTCTGGCTCTTGGCCTTGGCTTTGGCTTTAGCCCTTCTCCCGCCTGCGGGAGAAGGGTTGGGATGAGGGGGCGCTTTAGCTTTGGCCCTTAGCTTGAGGCATCGCCCTCCCCCCACACCCCCACCGCCGCAAAGTGCGAAAATCGAAATCCCCTGCCCCAAGGATTCCGCAATGTCCAAGACCGCTTTGATCACCGGCGCCACGTCCGGCTTCGGCGCCGCCGCTGTCCGCCGCTTTGCTGCGGCCGGCTGGAAAGTGATCGCCACCGGTCGTCGTGCCGAGCGTCTGCAGCCGCTGGTTGAAGAATTCGGCGCCGACAAGATCCACGCTGCCGCCTTCGACATCCGCGATGCCGCTGCAATGGAAGCTGCTCTCGCCGCCCTGCCACCCGCCTTCCGCGACATCGACCTGCTGGTCAACAACGCCGGTCTCGCCCAAGGCACGGCCGCCGCACAGCACGCCAGCCTGGAAGACTGGCGCACGATGATCGACACCAACATCACCGCACTGGTGACGCTGACCCATCATCTGCTGCCCAAGCTCGTGGAGCGCCGTGGCGCGATCATCAACATCAGCTCCACCGCCGCGCTGTATCCGTATCCAGGCGGCAATGCCTACGGCGGCACCAAGGCCTTCGTCAGCCAGTTCTCGCTTGGCCTGCGCTCGGACCTGCACGGCACCGGCGTACGCGTGACCGCGATCGAGCCGGGCATGGCCGAAACCGAATTTACCCTGGTGCGTACGCACGGCAATCAGGCTGCATCCGATCAGCTGTACGGCGGTGCCAGCCCGATGACAGCCGAAGACATCGCAGAGCAGATCTTCTGGGTGGCGACACTGCCCGAACACCTCAACGTCAACCGCATCGAGTTGATGCCGGTCAGCCAGTCGTTTGCTGGCTTCCAGGTGGCACGCAACGCCTGATCGCACGAAGCGCAGCCCTTGGCTGCGCCTTCGCGGCAACTCAGTCCAGCCAGCCGTCACGCTCGCTGTGCAGGATGCGGGCATCAATGCCGCTCATGCGCACTTCAACGCGCTGGTTGCGGGCATTGCGCGCTTCCAGCTTCCAGGTGGCGCCGTCGCGCTCCAGCGAGTGGATCTCGCGCAGGCCAGCGGCGCCGGCACGGGCCAGGATCTGCTCGCTGCCCAGCAGGGCGCGACCATCGTGTTCATCGAAGATCTCGCCGGTCGCCGGGTCCACCCACACCTCGGCGAAGCGGCCATCAGCGCGCGCCACATCGGCTTCCCACAGGCCGTCGTCCTTCTCGATCTCGTGGATCTGGGTATAGCCGGCGGCACGCAGCTTCTGCTCGACCTCGGCCATGCCCAGCGACTTGGTCTGCGCATGGGCGCTGGTGCTCAATGCCGCGGCGATGGCGGCGGTGACGAACAATGACTTCAACATGGGGGAGTTCCTTGAGTGCTGCCGGATCAGCCCGGCCCGGACAGTCTCCGCCGCCTGCCTAACAGCGCCCTAGCCAGCACTGTTAGTCGATTGTTAGCCAGGCGCGCTATCAATAGCGCCATGGTTTCCTACCGCACCCTTGTCGCCCTCGCTGGCCTGTCCTTGCTGACGGCAGGCACGCCGCTGGCCATCGCCCATGGCCAGGACGCCGCACAGCAGACCGCGCGCCAGGCCTTGAAGCAGGGCCGCTACGTGCCGCTGGAAAACATCGTGCGCGACGCGCTGAAGCGACATCCCGGCAAGCTGCTGGAAGTGGAACTCGACGACGGCATCTACGAAGTGGAGATCCTGCGCGCAGACGGCGTGGTCATCGAGCTCGACTATGATGCCCGCAGTGGCGCCCTGCTGAAGACCGAACTGGACGATTGATGCGGATCCTGTTGGCCGAAGATGACCTTGAACTGGCCAGCCGCCTGCAACCCTTGCTGGAGCAGGCCGGCTACGTGGTCAGCCACGTCAGCGATGGCCGTGAGGCCGAGGAACTCGGCCAGATCGAGGAACTGCAGGCAGCCATCGTCGACCTTGGCCTGCCTGGGCTGGATGGGCTCAGCGTGATCGAACGCTGGCGCGGCAATGGCCGCGACTTCCCGGTGCTGGTGCTGACCGCACGCGGGCGCTGGCACGACAAGTTGGCCGGCTTCGATGCCGGTGCCGATGACTACCTGACCAAACCTTTCCAGGCCGATGAACTGATCCTGCGGCTGCGGGCGCTGATCCGCCGCAGCAATGGCCATGCGAGCGCGCAGCTGAGCTGTGGGCCGCTGCAACTGGAGATCAACGCCGGGCGCTTCCTGCTGGAAGGACAGCCACTGTCACTGAGTCCGCAGGAATTCCGCCTGCTCAGCTATTTCATCCACCATCCCGGCAGCGTCGTCAGCCGCGAGCGACTGGGCGAGCAGGTATTCGACGGCGGCCATGATCCGGATTCCAATGCACTGGATGTGCTGCTGGGACGGCTGCGGCGCAAGCTTGGCGTGGACATGATCCAGACCGTACGCGGCCAGGGTTGGCGTTTGGTCGCACCAGCATGAAGGCGCTTTCACTGCGTGCGCGCCTGCTGCTTGCCGGCGGTCTCGGCCTGGTGTTGGTATCGGTGCTGGCCGGTGTACTGCTGGGGCGCTTGTTCGAACACGCAGCGCGCGACAACCTGGACACGCAACTGGAACAGGATCTGCTTACCGTATTGGCGCAGGCCGAGATCGACGCCAGCGGCAAGCTCACGCTGCGCCAGGAACCCAACGATGCCCGCTTCCAGCGGGTGTTCTCCGGCGCGTACTGGCAGATCGCCACGACCGATGGGCAGGTGTTGCTGCAGTCACGTTCGTTGTGGGACGAGAGCCTGCAGCCAGCGATTCCGGGCATTCCCGCCCAGGCAAGTGGCGTGGACTTCAGCGGTCCCATGCGGCAGCCCCTGCGCGGCCTCACCCAACAGGTGCGTCTGCCACGCAGCCAGGCGCCACTGCAGGTCACCGTCGCCAGTGATCGCAGCCAGCTGGACGCCGATGTCGCCCGTTTCCGCCAGCGCTCAGCGCTGGCGATGGCGGTATTGATCGCGGCGTGGCTGGCCGTGCTGGTCAGCCAGGTGCAGTTCGGCCTGCGCCCACTGCGCGCGCTTGGCACGCGCGTGGAACAGGTCCGCCACGGCGATGCCGCGCAGATCAGCAGCGAGGGGCTGGGGCGCGAAGTTGCGCCGCTGGCCGATGAACTCAACGCCCTGCTCGCGCATCACCAGCGTATGGTCAGCCGCGCGCGCAGCAGTGCGCAGGATCTGGCGCATGCGTTGAAGACACCGCTGAGCGTGCTGCATGCCGAAGCCGATGGCAGCGGCGAGCACTGGCGGCAAACCCTGCGCGAGCAAAGCCGGCGCGTGCAGGCCAGCATTGATCGCTACTTGGCAGCTGGCATGGCCGCGGACCGGCATCAACGCAGCGCAGTCGCGCCGGTCGTGCAATCGCTGTGCCGGCTGATGCAGCGCGTGCACAGCGAGCGTGAAATCCGCTTCGTCGCCGACGATATCGATGCGCAGCTGTGCTTTGCCGGCGCGGCCGCGGATCTCGAGGAAATGCTCGGCAATCTGCTCGACAACGCTGGTCGCTGGGCAGCGCATGAAGTGCGCATCCAGGCACGTGCAGACAATCAGCAGGTACTGATCGACATCATCGACGACGGCCCGGGCTTGGCCGAGGAAGCGCTGCAACAGGTGCTGCAACGTGGCGTGCGCCTGGACGAACGCGATGGCAGCAGCGGGCTTGGGCTGGCGATAGTCGGCGACATCGTCGACAGCTACGGCGGCCGCCTGACCCTGCGCAATACCGGCAGCGGCCTGTGCGCCAGCCTGCAGCTGCCACGGGCCTGAGCGCACATCGAATCAATCCGCCAAAGAAAACGCCGCGCAGGCGGGCCGGCGCGGCGTTCGCTGTTTCCTTGCAGGTGCCCTTGGATCAGCCCAGCGGTTCGTCCGACAGGTAGGTGTAACCGGTCAGGCCCGCTTCCAGCGCGGCATCCAGCTCCGCTGCGCGTTCGGCCGACAGATCGGCGGCAGCCACGCGCTCACGGTAGGCCGTGCGCAGGTCAGCCAGGCTGTAGCCGACGTAATCCAGCATCACGTCGGTGGTGTCACCGCGACGCTGCTGGGTGATCACGTAGCCGTCGTCTTCCACCACCACTTCCACCGCATCGGTATCGCCGAACAGGTTGTGGATGTCGCCGAGGATTTCCTGATACGCACCCACCAGGAAGAAGCCGATGCGGTAGCTCTCGCCGTGACGCACCGCGTGCAGCGGCAGCGAGCTGTCCAGGCTTTCGTTCTCGACGTAGGTCTTGACCATGCCATCGGAATCGCAGGTCATGTCGGCGATCACGCCGCGACGCTCGGGGCGCTCGTTCAAGCGCTCGATCGGCACGATCGGGAACACCTGATCGATCGCCCAGGCATCCGGGATCGACTCGAACACGCTGAAGTTGACGAAGTACTTGTCGACCAGGCGATCGTTCAGTTCGTCCAACGCCGGGCGATGGCTCTTTTCGTCATAGCTCAGGCGTGCACGCACGCCATTGGCGATGGCGTAGAACAGGTCGTCGATGCGCGCACGCTGCGGCAGGTCGATCTGGCCCAGTGCATAGGCGCTCAAGCCTTCGGCATGGAAATGCTGGGCTTCCTGGAACAGCTCCACCGCCGGGCGCTGGTCGAGTTCCTCGTGGATCTCGCGCAGGTGACGGATCGCCGCCGGCTCGTCGTCATGCGCTTCAGGCACGCGGCCTTCGGCGGCCTGTTCGACTTCCGACACGTTGGCGATCAGCACGGCGTGATGCGCGGTCATCGCGCGGCCGCACTCGGTGATGATGCGCGGCGGGGTCAGGCCATGCGCTTCGCAGGCTTCGGCCAGCGGCTGCACGATGTTGCTGGCGTAGGCGTTGAGGCCGTAGTTGATCGAGCAGTAGCTGCGCGAACGGGTGCCTTCGTAGTCGATGCCCAGACCACCGCCGACATCGACATGGCTGATCCTGGCGCCCAGCTGCGACAGCTCGACGAAGTAACGGGTGGCCTCGCGCATGCCGTTGGCGATGTCGCGCACATTGCTGATCTGGCTGCCCATGTGGAAATGCAGCAGGTTCAGGCAATCGGCGTACTCGGTGTCACGCAGCGCTTTCCACAGGTCCAGCAGCTGGCGTGGGGACAGGCCGAACTTGGCCTTGTCGCCGCCGCTGTTCTGCCACTTGCCGGCGCCCAGCGAGGCAAGGCGCATGCGCACGCCCAAGCCCGGCTTCACGTCCAGTGCCTTGGATTCCTCCAGCACCAGCTTCAGCTCGGACGGCTTCTCGATGACGATATAGGTCTGCAGGCCGAGCTTGCGACCGATCAGGGCCAGGCGGATGTACTCGCGGTCCTTGTAGCCGTTGCAGACAATCAGCCCACCCGGCCGGCTCAGCGCCAGCACCGCCATCAGCTCCGGCTTGGAACCGGCTTCCAGGCCGAAGCCCTCGCCGTGGTGGCTGGCCAGGGTGCCGGCCACGCCACGGTGCTGGTTCACCTTGATCGGGTAGACCGCGGTATAGCCGCCAGCGTAGTCCCAGTCGGACTGGGCCTGGGCGAAGGCTGCCTGCAGCTTGCCCAGGCGCTGGCCGAGGATGTCCGGGAAGCGCACCAGCAACGGCAGCTTGGCGCCGGCGGCACGCGCCGAATCGACAACCTGCGGCAACGACACCGCCGCGCCTTGGGCGCCTGCGGGACGGACCACGACGTGCCCGGCGGCATCGACGTCGAAATAACCATCAGACCAGTGCGGAATCGAATAGGTCTTGCGGGCCTGTTCGAGGGACCAATCGCTCATCGGCGTAGCAACTCTCAGCTGTGGATAAATAAGGACGCGCATTCTAACGCTAGCGGGGCAAGGGTCCGTTACAATCCGCGCCCGCGCCTCCTCCCCTCTCCCCCCGGGACAGGGGTCGGGGGTGAGGGTAAGCGTGAAACCTGAATATGTCAGGCTTCGCCCTTACCCTCATCCGCCCTTTCGGGGCATCCCCGCCTTCGCGGGGACAGGCTCTTCTCCCGCCCGCGGGAGAAGGGAAAAGTCCATTGCACCCAGGAATCATCATGACCTCCAACGAAAACTGGTTCATCGAACACTTCCAGCCGACCGGTTCGGCTATTGGTTTCCGCATCACCGGCAAGCTGGACGAGGTGCAGTCGCCGTTCCAGAAGATCGAGATCTACGACAGCACCGACTGGGGCAAGTTGATGGTCATCGACGGCGCCATGATGCTGACCACCAAGGACAATTTCTTCTACCACGAGATGATCAGCCACCCGGTGCTGTTCACCCACCCGGCGCCCAAGCGCGTGGTCATCATCGGCGGCGGCGACTGCGGCACCCTGCGCGAAGTGCTCAAGCACCCGGGCGTGGAAAGCGCCACCCAGTGCGATATCGACGAGCAGGTCACCCGCATGGCCGAGAAGTATTTCCCGGAACTGTGCGAATCCAACGGTGACGTGCGCGCCGAGCTGCTGTTCGACGACGGCGTGGCCTACATGGCCAACTGCGCCCCGGGCAGCGTGGACGTGGTGATCGTGGACTCCACCGACCCGGTCGGCCCGGCCGAAGGCCTGTTCAACAAGGCCTTCTTCGAAAGCTGCTTCCGTGCCCTGAAGGACGACGGCCTGCTGGTGCAGCAGAGCGAGTCGCCGCTGGCCCTGCTGGAGCTGATCAAGGACATGCGTTCGGAAATGGGCAAGGCCGGCTTCCAGTCGTTCAAGACCCTGCCGTTCCCGCAGCCGTGCTATCCGACCGGCTGGTGGTCGGTGACCGTGGCCAGCAAGCAGGCCGGTTTCGGCTTCGGCTTCCGCGAGGCCGATTCGGCCGCCAAGCCGTTCGACACCCTGTACTACACCGCCCCGCTGCACACCGGCGTGCTGGTCAGCCCGCCGTTCGTGGCCAAGGCGCTGGGCGAATAAGCTCACCGCCAGCGCAGTGAACCGAACCCCGCGCCCGCAACGGCGCGGGGTTTTCGTTTTCTGGCGTTGACGCACACAGGCGCGCGTCACATCAGCCACGCCATCGCAACAATCATTTCCGTCACACGATTCCTACATTTTTTTTACATTCAGCAATTCATGGACTGTGCAGTTTTATAATTGCCGCACATCCCCGCCCATTCGGGCACGTTAGACCGGCTTTGCAAGACGCTTTCCGCGCCATGCCCGCGTCAGGAAGGTTTCGATGAACACATTGCCCAGTTTCGACGGCGAACACGCCGTTGTTCCCGCCCACCATCTGCTCAAGCGCGGCGAGCGCCTGCTGGAGCCTGACGTCTACCGCACCGAACTGGACGGGCGGCCGGCCGTGGTCAAGGACTACCGCCGCTACCAGGGCACTCCCCTCTCCCCGGTGGCGCGCCTGCTGGTACGCCGCGAAGCCAAGGTGCTCAAGCGCCTGCAAGGCTGGAAACACGCGCCCGCGCTGCTCGGCACCTTGGGCGGATTGGCCCTGGGCATGGAATTCATCCCAGGCGACACCTTGAGTGCCGGCGTACAGGGCGTGAGCCAGGAAGTCTTCGACCAGCTGCAGAACGCCTTGGCGCGCCTGCATGCGGCCGGCATCACCCACAACGACCTGCACGGCACCAATGTGGTGGTCAGCGCCGGCGTGCCGGTCCTGCTGGACTTCACCTCGGCGCTGCGGGCGCCACGCTGGCTGCGCAACTGGCCGATCTTCCGCCAGCTGCGCCGCAGCGACATGAAGAACCTGGTGAAGATGCGCCAGCGTTTGACCGGGCTGAAGCCGTCCGCCGAACAGGCCGCAGCGCTGGCCGAGCCGGGCTGGGTGCAGGCGGTGCGTAACGCGTGGAAGCGGCTTTATCGGCGGATCAAAGGCTGAGGCCGAAGCTACCCCTCCCCAACCCTCCCCTGCGCTTCGCGCAAGGGAGGGGGCCAAGCCCTGCTCCCTCCCTTTGGCGCAGCCAAGGGGAGGGTTGGGGAGGGGTGCTCTAAAGCTTCAAAACCCCCAAGCCCCAAAACCTCAAAGCGCATCCCCATCCAGCTCGCCGGTACGGATCCGCACCACGCTGCCCAGGTCATACACGAACACCTTGCCGTCGCCGATCTTGCCGGTGCCGGCGGCCTTGACGATGGCTTCCACCACCTCGTCGGCCTGCGCATCGGTCACCGCGACCTCGATCTTCACCTTCGGCAGGAAATCGACCACGTACTCGGCACCACGATACAGCTCGGTGTGACCCTTCTGCCTGCCAAAGCCCTTGACCTCGGTGACGGTGATACCGGCCACGCCGCGTTCGGCAAGCGCCTCACGCACGTCGTCCAGCTTGAACGGCTTGACGATGGCCATGATCATCTTCATAGGTCGGCTCCTTGGGTGATGCCTGAAGCATACCGCGCAGGCTGACGTGCCACTAGCAAGCTTCCGGACTATCCTTACCATTGGCACTAACGGATACCGATGCCCGCAACCAACAGCCGCCCTCTAGGCTCGGCTCACCCCTGCGGAGAAACCCCATGATCGACCTCAACCACATTGATGCGCTGGCCCGCCGCCTGAGCGACCTGGTGCCGCCAGGCCTGCGCGAATCGCGCGAAGAACTGCAGGCCACTTTCAAGAGCGCACTGCAGGCAGGGCTGGGCAAGCTGGACCTGGTCACCCGCGAAGAATTTGAAGTGCAGCGTGCCGTCCTGCTGCGCACCCGTGAAAAGCTCGACGCGCTGGAACACGCCGTCGCCGCCCTGGAAAGCCGCGCCACCGACAAGAACGCCTGAGCGCCGGGCGGTGAGCCTGGCGCTGGTGCACAGCCGCGCCCGTGCGGGTGTGCACGCACCGCTGGTGCAGGTGGAAGTGCACCTGTCCGGTGGCCTGCCCTTCACCCAGATCGTCGGCCTGCCCGAGGCCGCTGTGCGCGAATCACGCGACCGGGTGCGCGCCGCCATTCTCTGCGCGCAGTTCGACTATCCAGCGCGACGCATCACCATCAATCTGGCACCGGCGGACCTGCCCAAGGAAGGCGGTCGCTTTGACCTGCCCATCGCCCTCGGCATCCTCGCTGCCAGCGGTCAGATCGACCGCAATGCCTTGGCCAACTACGAGTTCATCGGCGAGCTGGCACTGACCGGCGAATTGCGTGCGGTAGATGGTGCGTTGCCGGCCGCCATTTCAGCCGCCAACGCCCAGCGCTGTCTGATCGTGCCGCCGGGCAACGCCGGCGAAGCGGCACTGGCTCAGCACGCAGAAGTCAAAGTCGCACGCACCTTGCTGGAAGTGTGCGCAGCTTTGAACGGCAGCAAGCAGCTGCCCGATGCACAGGTACCGTCAACAGAACCGGCCGCGCCTGCTGACCTCAGCGATGTACGTGGTCAGCAACATGCGCGAAGGGCCTTGGAGATTGCCGCAGCAGGCGGCCATCACTTGCTTCTGCTGGGCTCACCCGGCTGTGGCAAGACCCTGCTGGCCTCCCGTCTGCCCGGCATCCTGCCCGAGGCAAGCGAAGAAGAAGCGCTGGAATCCGCAGCCATCGCCTCGATCAGCGGGCGCGGCGTTGATCCGAGTCGCTGGCGGCAACGTCCTTATCGTTCGCCACACCACACTGCCAGCGCGGTTGCGCTGGTTGGTGGCGGCTCGCATCCGCGACCTGGCGAAATCTCCCTGGCGCACAACGGTGTGCTGTTCCTGGACGAGCTGCCGGAGTGGAACAGGCACGCATTGGAGGTCCTGCGCGAGCCACTGGAGTCCGGCACGGTCACTGTCTCACGCGCGGCACGCAGCATGGAGTTTCCGGCGCGATTCCAACTGGTCGCAGCAATGAACCCGTGTCCCTGCGGTTGGGCCGGCGACAGCAGTGGCCGCTGCCATTGTTCTGCGGAAAGCATCCGTCGCTATCGCGCGCGCATCTCCGGACCGCTACTGGACCGCATCGACCTGCATCTGCAGGTGCCGCGGCTGGCACCCAGCGAGTTGCGAGGTGATGCCGCTATTGGTGAGAGCAGCGCCCAGGTGCGCGAGCGGGTGATGCGGGCAAGGACGCGGCAACTGCAGCGTGCCGGCAAGGCCAACGCACATCTTGGCCAAACGGAAACCCTGCGGGACTGCGTGCTATCCGCCGCCGACAGCGACCTGCTGGAACAGGCGATGGAGCGATTGCAGCTGTCGGCACGCTCGATGCACCGGATCCTGCGGGTGGCGCGGACGGTTGCAGACCTCTCGGGTGAAGCTGCGATCCAGCGTGTGCATCTTACCGAGGCGATTGGCTATCGGCAGTTGGATCGGGGTGAGGTTGGGGGTGAGGGGTAGGTTGCTGGGGGTTTTGTCGCTTGCTTGGAGCCACTGCAACAGCAAAGGCTTTACCCCCTCCCCAGCCCTCCCCTGCGCTTCGCGCAAGGGAGGGGGCAGAGCTTGGCCCCCTCCCTTTGGCACAGCCAAGGGGAGGGTTGGGGAGGGGGCAGCTCTTAAAGCACCACATTCAAGACAAATCCCAAAAATCCGTTCACCATCGCCAGCAGCCCCCCGCAGAGACCGGCCATGGAACGTATCGAGCGCCCCTACTTCCCGATCATCTACGTGCGCGGCTATGCGATGACCCGCGATGAGATCGTCGAAACCACCTCCACGCCGTTCATGGGCTTCGAGGCCGGTTCCACCAAGATGCGCCAGGCGCAGGACGGCAGCATCGTCAAGTTCGTCTTCGAGTCACCGCTGGTGCGCTTGATGAAGGACTACAACTACCGCGACGTCTACGAATTCGGCGCCGAGCGTCGCGACCGCATCTCGCCGCGCTGCATCGTCATCCACCGCTACTACGACCCGGCAGACCCGGCATTCGGCGATGGCAAGACCCCGTCCATCGTCGATGCCGCCGCCGCGTTGGGCAGACGCATCGAACAACTGCGCGACAGCATCTGTGGCAACAACGCGGCCATGCGCAAGGAATTCCGCGTCTATCTGGTCGCCCATTCGATGGGCGGGCTGATCTGCCGTTGCCTGCTGCAGAACCCGGACGTGGCCAGTGCCGAGGTGCGGGCGATGGTCGACAAGGCCTTCACCTATGCCACGCCGCACAACGGCATCGAGGTCGGTGGCATCAACCTGCCGAACCTGCTGTCGATCAACGACATCAACAACTTCAACCGCAGCAACATGGGCAAGTACCTGAAGGTGCCCAGGGACAAGGTCAACACCTTGGGAACCTCGGGATTTCCGCCCGAGCGCCTGTTCTGCCTGATCGGCACCAACGCACGCGACTACGCCGCCGCGCACGGGCTGTCCTCGTTTGCAGTAGGTGCGTTGAGCGACGGGCTGGTTCGTATCGCCAACGCCTACGTCGAGGGCTCGCCGCGCGCCTTCGTCAACCGTAGCCATAGCGGCTACTTCGGCATCGTCAATTCCGAGGAGGGTTACCAGAACCTGGTGCGCTTCCTGTTCGGCGACACCTGCGCCACCGCCCAGCTCGACATCACCGCCCTGCCCTTCCCGCCGGAGATCGAGGCCGCCCGCAAGCGCGGCAAGAAGATCGAGTCCTCGTACTACATCGAGGCCACCGTCGCCCCGCGCGGCGCCTACACCTACGAGCTCACCTCGCGCACCCAGGCCAACCAATGCGCCATCCGTCGCGAGTACGGTGACATCTTCGACGCACAGGGCAACCTGCTGAAGGACAAACGCTCTACCGTGCTGTTCTCGGTGTTCCTGGACAGCAGCAAGATCCTGGCCGGCAGCGAAATCGCGTTCTCGATCGACCTGGCGGTCAGCAACGCCGGCTATCAGGTGGACGGCACGCTGTTCCTGAAGAACCACATCCCGGGTGAATACCTGTTTCGCAACACGCTGGTGGTCTTCGCCAAACCCGACGACGCAGGCGGCTGGCGCCTGCGTTATGTTTGGAGCGATGACCAATGGGCAGGCGGACCGAAGAATGAGGCCGAGCTGGATACCGCCCGCACCAAGGCGATCGGTATCAACCAAAAAGCACCGAACATCTTCGCGATACCGCTGCAGTCAGCCAAAGGTTTCAACGCCGAATTGAAGCTTTCGCTCTCCGACTGGCATTGAACACTCGCCATGCATCGCCGTACCGGGCGCTCATTCCGTTCCGGCTCGCCATCATCATGCCATCGTCGCGGCCTGGTCCAATTCCTCGCGGAGGCTGTCGATGAAAACACTGTCATTCAAATAGGCGACGTTCAAACGTGTCCACGGTGACACCTGCTCGGAGTCGATGTTGAAGAACGCGCCCGGCGCCAGCACAACACCGCGTGACAGCAAGCGAGCGGTCAGCGTACGGGTGTCGTCAATGCCATCGAAACGTGCCCATAGATACAGGCTTTGTTCCGGCGTCGCGTAGACGCTTGCGTCCAGTCGATTCAACACCTCCAACCCCTCCGCGGTGGCGGCGCGCACCCGGTCCTGCAAACGCCCGACATGGCGCAGGAAATTACCTTCGCGCAGGATCGCCTCCAGCACGCGCTCCCCATACTCACTGCTGCCGATGTGCAGCAGCATCTTCAGGTCGGCCAGCTCTTCGATGTGTGCGTTCTCGCCTGCGATGAAACCACTGCGCAATGCCGCCGATACCGATTTCGAGAAGCTGCCCACATACAGCGTATTCCTGAACTGCGACAACGAAGACAGGCGAAACGCAGAATTCGGCTTGAAATCTGCCATTGCATCGTTCTCGACAATCAGCACGTTGTGCGCCGCCGCCAGCTCCAGCAAGCGCTTGCCAACCTCGGGCGACACGTCGGTTCCGGTCGGGTTGTGTGCGGTGGTCTGCATGAAGAAGACGCGCGCCTTGCTGGCCAGCAGCGCCGCCTCGAACTCGGCAAGATCGGGACCACCCACGCGGCGTGTGATGGCGATCGGTTTCGCGCCTTGCAGTTGCAGCTTTCCGAACAGCGGGTAGTAACCCGGCTGCTCCACCAACACCGTATCGCCTGGCGCAACGTAGCGTCGGATGATCAGGTCCAGCGCATGATTTGCGCCAAACGTGGTCACCAGCTGCCGCGGGCCGAGCTCCATGCCATGCATGGCCATTCGCCGGATCAACTGCTGCCGCAGCGGCAGGTAGCCGTAACGGTTGCCGTATCGAAACAAGCTGCCGATGCCACTGCGAGCGACCTGCCGGTGGAAGCGATCAAGTCGCATGTAGGTCAACCAATCAACCGGCGGAAAGCCTTCGGCCAGATGTGACCGCCCAGGCTCACGGATGGCCTGTTGGCGCATCATCCACAACGTATCGATAACCCTGCTGTAACCAACGGGTTCCTCATCGACATCCCGTTCCGGCGGCGCATCGACGCCGCGCACAAAGAATCCTTTGCCGTGCTGCGCCTCCACCAGCGCCCGCTCGCCAAGCAGGTCGAACGCCGAGATCACGGTGTTCTTCGAATAGCCATTCAATCGCGCGTACTCACGCAAGGACGGCAGCTTGTCTCCTGGCTTCAGCACACCGGCAAGGATCTGACGACCGATGTCCATCGCAACTTTTTCCGCTAGTGAAATCTTCCGTGGTTCAGAGCGCATAGGGATCCATACAGAATTCTTCGGGGGGCGCTCACTGTATCTATGCGCCAGCGCACGCTGTAAAGAGCATAAATAGACATTTTGATATGAATTGGCAGACACGCCCCTGCAGCCTATCTGTACGAGAAAACTGTACCTTTCGCCCGCACGCTTCAGAGCACACGGCGTTCCGTTGATTGAGTAATGCTCGACGCAGATGGATCGACCGGGACAATCACCGTTGAACGCAATCAATGCACATGCAGAGCACGCAGCGTCGTCCGTTTCGACGCCAGCAATAGCGCACATTCCGCGCAAACCAGGCATTGGCATAAGGCTGGACAGCACTTCCGGAACAGCGCCAGTGAATGGCGCCGTTCCAATGCCAATGCCTGACAACCAACACATCCATTTGAACAAGCCAATCAGCTTCATCGACGAAGTGCCGATCAACGGCAGTAGCCAGCGCGTAGCAATCGCAGAGCGTCAGCCGGGACAGGCACACATCCTGCAACGCATTACCCAGCTTTCGCATCCAACGGGTGGCTTTCATGTGTTCGGTGCGGCCCGCCTGCTGCGTGCCAGCATCCAGTTCAGTGCGATCCGCGACGTGCATGGTGCGCGCAAGCAGGTACTGCAGCTACGCAACCAGCTGGTCGGACTCGTCAACACGATGAACCCTGGACTCGCCTCCGGTGGCGGCGGCTGCAAGGAGCTTGAAGCAGTGGTGCGCATGAGTAGCGCCATGGAGCCGCAGCTGGAAGTTTCAGTGCTTTTGGAAATCCCAGATAGATCTGACATCCGGGTCATCGACGAGCTGATCGCGAAGCTGGCACCGTTGATTGAGCAGTTGACCATGGGGACGAAGACGGGGGCATCAATCACCGAGGTCGCCAGTCACCAGTTGCTACGCGCGCAGGTGGCTTTCGACCCGGCCACCTTTTCGCTTGCAGCCGCCACGGGCTATGCGCTGGCAGGACGTGTCGTTGATCTTCACAATTTCACCTGCTTGGCCAGGGAGCGCGTCCACAAGCGCAACGCGGACATTCTCGCAACGGCGAATTCCGTGCTTGCTGCCACTGGAGCTGCGAGCGGCAACAAGCGCACTACCTGGACAGCCATCGACGACCCCGGGGTGCCGCTGGTGATCTGGTACCGCGATCACCACGGTCATCTGGCGGGACGAATCTCGCTGCCGCTGCAGGCGGACGCAGACTACACCGGCACTGCGACGCGCGACGCAGCCAAGGTTCCGTTTACGTATCCACTCACTCCCGCAGTCGCGGCGATCGGTTTGGCGCAGAGCCTGGTCAACCTGCATGCACATGCTGCCGAGGCGGTCGCTCAGGGTGATCCCGGCCAACACGCCTACGACCTGGCATTGCTGGCAGGCGCCATCGACAGTGAGATCGTTCACGTGGTCAACGCCCAGTTGTCCGCGCAGAGCATCCACCTGGATCTCGCGATAACTGCGCTCGACAAGTTGCGGCGGCGATGATGGACAGCCACGATGAAGCCCAGGAAGATCATGTCCGCATCATCGAGCTTGGCGCGCGCAGTTGCCTTGAGCGCCAGACCAAGGCACTGCCGGCCATGGTCCGCATGAACCTGATCGAATTGCTGGAATCGGCCGGCATCAGGGAAATCGAACTGGGCTCGTTCACTTCACCACGCCGGGTGCCGCAGATGGCCGATACCGCGGCGCTATGCACGCTGCTGGGGCCAGCGCCGATTGACCGTGTCCGCTCCGCGCTGGTTTCGGACATGAAGGGGCTGGAGATGGCAGTCGCCAATGGCTTCCGTGATATCACCATCACCGCGGCCGCGTCGGATTCCTATTGCCGCGCACTACTCAACTGCAACATCAGCGAAAGCCTGCGCCGTGCTGACGAGATCAGCGAGCATGCCTTGGCACTCGGCATCCAGGTCCGTGCCACGTTGGCGACGATCATCCATTGCCCATACGGTGGAGCGGTGACGACGGCGGAGGTCATCCGTATCGTGCGCGCGCTCTACCATATGGGCTGCCGTGAGATCAGCCTGTGCGATACCACAGGCAGGGGCACCCCAGCGTCGGTTGGTGTGCTGCTGCGTGCCTGTGCCAGCGAAGTGCCGATGCACCGCGTGGCCATGCACTTCCATGACACCTTCGGGCTGGCCATCGCCAATGTCATCGAAGCACTCGAACATGGCGTGCGTGCGTTCGATAGCGCTGTTTCCGGGCTTGGCGGTGACAGCCATGCTCCGGGTGCGGCAGGCAATCTGGCTAGCGAAGATCTGGTCTATCTTTTCTCCGAACTGGGGATCAGCTGCAACGCCGATCTCGACGGACTGCTGCTGGCCGCTGACTATATCGACTGCGTGCTTGAGCGCAGAACCGGGTCGCGAGTGGGTCAGGCGCTACGGGTGGGAAGAAAGCAAGGCAAGGATACGGCCAGAATCTGGACGGGGTGAGCTGGCTCGGTTGCTGCCGCTGTTGCATGACATCCAGCCCAGGCAGCGGCCGCCGTGGAACCCATTGCCCGTGCGTGGCCGGCCCACGGCGTTGACGTGCACGCAGTCGTGCCAGATCAGCCCAGCCTGCTCCGTTGCCGGTGGCAGTCGCATGGCGTCTGCAACGCTCGCCCCCCTTCATTTCCACGGAACCGCCCAGGTTCTGCCATGTGCCATGCTCCATGGCTGCCTGGAACACTGCCAGCGCAGGCGCGGAACTGACACACCATCGGCGATGAACGTATGATGTGCCAGTCAGCGAGCATAGCGGCCAGCCGACCACCCGATGCCGGCGCCGAGCGCCGTGGAGAGATTCCCATGCCGCTGCTGTCAAACCACGGGCCACGCTGGCGAAAGCAACGCCATGCGCCTGCCCTGCCCCACATCGCGCCTGCCTGCATGTCTCAACTGCATGCCACCGTCGGCTGCCAGCACTGATGACTGCGCCGAGCTCGCGCCTGATTGATGCCTTCCTTGGCCTGTACGCCGAGTTGAAGCGGCACCTGCGGCGACGTACGGGCGACAGCAGTCGTGCCGAAGAGGTCATGCAGGAAACCTACCTGCGCCTGCTCGAGACCGACAGCCGTGTGCAGCAGGAGCAGATCCGCGACCAGCGCGCTTTCATCTTCCGCGTCGCCGGCAATCTCGCCATCGACGTGGCGCGTCGTGAGCAGCGCGCAGGCGGCAACGGCGAACCCGACCCCCAGCAGGCCGACCCTGTCGCCGGCCCGGAGCGCAATGCCATCGCCCAGGATCGCCTGCGGCAGCTCGATGAGGCCTTGCGCGAGCTGCCGCCCAATGCGCGCCTGGCCTTGCTGCTGTTCCGCGTCGACGGCCTGTCGCATGCATTGATCGCGCGCCGGCTTGGCGTATCCGAGAGCATGGTAGCCAAGTACCTGGCGCAGGCGCTGCGGCATTGTCGCGACCGCCTCGGGCCAATATGAGGACAATGATGGAAGATGATCACTGCAGCCACTGCAACTTTGGCATTGGCGAAACGTCTTATAGGTAGACACCCCCTTTTCCAGCGCAGCCCCCTAGCCACGCCACGATGTTCGACCGCTTCCGAACCCGGAACAACGCGCTCAATGACGAATCCATCCAGTGGGTGATACGCCTGGGTGCGCGTCCGTCTGCGGGCGATAAAGCCGCGTTCGAGTGCTGGTGCCAGCGCTCCCCGGCCCATGCCGAGGCTGCGCGGCAGGCATTCGCGCTGCTCGATGGCGTCGGCCAGACCGCGCTTGCGGCCGAACACCGCCATTGGGTGCAGGCGCTGACACCTGCGCCGCGCCGTATCAGCCGCCGCGCGGTGTTGGCAGGCGGACTGTCGGCAGCAGCGCTGGCTGGCGTGGTTGGTACGGGCATGTTGGGGCCAGTCAGCGGCGTGCTTGCCGACCACCGCACCCGCATCGGCCAGCGCCGGCAGGCATCACTGGGTGACGGATCGACCGCCTGGCTCAACAGCGAGAGCGCATTCTCGCAGGCGTTCTCCAACGTCCGCCGCACCGTATCCGTGGCCGCCGGTGAACTGCTGTTCGACGTCGCCCCCGACCCGCAGCGGCCCTTCGTGATCGAGAGCCGTGACGGCAGCGTCCATTGCAGCGTTGGCCGCTTTGCCCTGCACCGCGAATCACGCCGCAGCACGCTGACCGTTGTCTCCGGCCTGGCCGAGCTGCGCAACCGGGCCGGCGCCAGTATCGAAATGATCCCCAACCAGCGCGTTGCCTTCAGCGCCGATGTACTGGGCAAGGCCGAGACCGTCGATGCCGGTGCATTGACCGCCTGGGTCCGCGGCAAGCTGATCTTCAACCAGCAGAGCGTGGCTGCCATCGCAGGCGAACTGCAGCGCCACGTACCGGGGCGCATCGTCGTGATGGGTGAGTCGCTGCAGCAACTGCAGCTCACCGGCGTGTTCGAGCTGGATGACATCGATGCGCTGCTGCGCAATATCGCCGCGCTGGCCGGTGCAGAACTGATCCGTCTGCCGCTGCTGACCGTGATCCGCTGAGCCGCCGAGCAGCGCTGTAACCCTGCAAGCGGCCCGCCGTGCAGGCAGACGAAGCGGCGGCCAAATTTTTTTCTGCTGACGCTGCAAGTTTCGCCCGCGACGGTCGTCTATAGGAATGAGACTTATTCTCATAAAGTCAACGCCAGTACTTCCTGGCGTCCTCTTCCTATTCCTTCGTCGGACCCATGAGCCCTTCCAACTTTTCCCGCCGTTCCCTGCGACTGCCCGCCGTGCTGGCGGTCAGCATCGCCCTGGCACTCAATGCACCGCTGTATGCCGCCGCACAGAGCAGCGTCGCCAGCGGTTCCACGCAGCGCACCGCATTCGATATCCCGGCACAGTCCCTGGACAGCGCGCTGACCCGACTGGCGGACCAGGGTGGGGTTCGCATCCTGTTCGTGTCCAACGATGTCAGCGGCCTGCAGGGCACGGCCATCAAGGGCCAGCTCAGTGCGGCGCAGGCGCTTGACCAGCTGCTGGCTGGCAGCGGACTGGCCTGGCAATGGCGCGAGCCCGGCACCGCCGTGGTGACGCGCAGCGGCGCTGCTACCGCCGGCGCGAGCACCCCGCTCGTCACCGGCACGCTGAGCGTCACCGGGCAGCAAGGCATCGAAGCCACCGGTGCGCAGCGCGACCTGCGCGGTCAGGACGAGGTCTACGACCTGGATCTGTCCACCGCCTACCTCGGCCGCACCGAGATCGAGCGCTACAAGGGCGCGACGCCTTCGGACCTGCTCAACGGCGTCGCAGGTGTGTTCAGCGGGGATGCCCGCAACAGTGGCGCGCTCGACGTCAACATCCGTGGCGTGCAGGGTCCGGGACGCGTGCCGGTCACCATCGACGGCACCGAGCAGGCGGTCACCGCCTGGCGCGGCTACAACGGCATCGGCAACCGCAACTACGTCGATCCCAACCTGATCGGCGGCATGCAGATCTTCAAGGGGCCATCGCTGACCCGCAACGTCACCACCGGCATCGGTGGCGGCGTGGTGATCAAGACACTGGACGTTGACGACGTGGTGCCGGAAGGCGAGTCGTTCGGCGGCGAGTTCAAGATCGAAGGCAGCAGCAATGCGGTGGCACCACGTCTACCAGGCCGGTTGTACACCGGCATGAACCACCGCGACGTGCCGGAACTGGCCACCGGCAGCCCGACCAATGACCCGACCCTTCGCGTGCAACCGCATACCGGTGGCGGCGGTTACAACGTCTTCGATGGCGAGGACCACGCCTATCGCCTGGCCCTGGGCTGGAAGTCGGACACGCTGAGCCTGTTCGGTGCCTATGCCTACCGCGACCGTGGCAACTACTTCGCCGGCAAGCGCGGTGCCGGCTACTACTCGCAGCCGGTGGAGAACATCGGCGCCGGCGACTACATCATCACCATGGCCAACCGCCTGCGCCCGGGCGACGAAGTGACCAATACCTCCAGCCAGATGGAATCGTGGCTGTTCAAGGCCACCTGGAACCCGACACCCGACCAGGTGCTGCGCTTCGGTTACCGCGACACGCTGTCGCACTACGGCGAGATCATGCCGTCACGCATCAACCGTACCGCGCTCGGCCTGCCGCAGTGGTCGCTGAGCCGGATCGACTCCAAGGCCTACAACCTGGAATACAAGTGGCAGCCGCAGGACAGCCGCTGGATCGACCTGTACGCCAACCTGTGGCGCACCGATACCGACAGCAACGCGAACACCGCCGGCAGCTACCCGAACTACTGGAACGCGGTAACCCAGCCGATCATCATGAACGGCGCGCTGGATGATTCCACCAACACCCGCAACGGCCTGACCCTGAGCAATCTGTTCCGGCTCAGCGATACGCTGGACCTCACCGTCGGCGGCGACTTCCAGCATGAGAAGCTGCGCTCGCATGACGCGTACATTGGCCCCTCGGCAGCCTGGCGCATGTTCCCGCGCGCCGGCCGTCGCGAGGAATGGAACGCCAACTTCAACCTTGAATGGCGTCCGGTCGACTTCCTCAAGATCAATGCCGGTGCCCGCTACTCCTCGTACTGGGCGTACGACGATTTCCTCGCCGACCATCCGAACACGTTCCTGGCCTCGGTATCCGGCTACCAGGCGACCTACCGGACCATGTCTGCGGAGGAGCGCAGCAAAGCTGAGACGCAGGCGCGCACCGTTTACCAGGTCTGCACGGCGATGCCATTCTACTGCGATCTTTTCGGCATTCCGGCGGGGATAAGCGAAGCGGAGTACGTCGCTTCCAAAATTCACGAAGCCGCCAAATCGAACACCATTCAATGGCTTCCTGATGCCGAAGGAAAGTTCCATCGCGTCGACAACCCTTGCACCAATGGCATGCTGAACGGCATAGCCGATCTGTATGAGGGCGGAAACTGCAGCATCGGCCTCACCGCCAACCCGATTGCTTCCCGCTACGCCGTGGCAAAGAAGCGCCGCGATCGTGGTTGGGCTCCATCACTCACGGTGACCGGCTTCTTCTCCGATTACAGCCGCGCCTACTTCAGCTACAACGAGGCACTGCGCTACCCGAACATGTTCGAGAGCGTGATCGCCTTCGGTGCCAGCGTCAGCCCCTTCCGCGACCTCAAGCCCGAGCATACCTACAGCTACGAGCTTGGCTATATCCAGGAGCTTGGGCACCTGTTGGGTAATGACACCATCGCCGACGTCAAGCTCAGCTACTACCACCGCCGCACCGATGACCTCATCGAACGCGACAACAACTTCCTGTTCCGCAATATCGAGAAGCAGCTCGTGCAGGGCGTGGAGTTCCAGGGCCGTTACGACAATGGCCGTTTCTTCACCGACCTCGCCGTTGCGCACACGCTGAAGAACGAGGTCTGCGATGAACACACCTCCATCACCATCGATCCCAACGTCAACGGCACCCCCACCTGCGTGGACCAGGGCTTCATCGGCAGCTGGCTGCTGACCCAGGCCTCGCCGGAAACCTCGGCCAACTGGTCGCTGGGCGGACGCTTCCTGGACAAGCGGCTGGAACTGGGCACGCGTGTTGTCTATTACCAACGCCGCAAACCCAACCGCGACCTGGAAGCGTTTGCCGACGTCACCAACCAGAACCTTGCCGTGTTCAACGTGCCGTTCTCCTGGGACACCACCTGGCTGTTCGACGCCTATGCCAGCTACCGCGTCAACGACACGGTGCAGTTGGAGCTGATCGGTACCAACCTCAGCGACCGCTATTACGCCGACCCGGCCACCCGCTCGCTGCTGCCCGCCCCGGGCCGCACGCTGAAGCTGAGCGTGACCGCGCGCTTCTGATCAACCCGTAGCACCAAGGAGTCCACCGCAACCCGAACCGTCACTGCAGTTCAAATTTCTTCATCACTTCAAGAGAGAAATGATCATGAAAATGCACAAGCGCATCTCCCAACTCGCCATCGCCCTTACCGTGGTGTCCCTTGCGGGTACCGCCGCTGCCGCCAACATCGTCGGCGCCCAGTCCGCTGGCTCCGGCACGTCGACCATCAGCGTCGGTGAGTCGCAGGTTCCGTTCGGCCCGCACACCGCAGGCAAGGCGGGCGTCGGCATTTCCAGCTATGCCGGCGGGATCAAGGTCGACTTCCAGGGCCTGACCCCGTCCAGTGCAGCCACCGTGCTGCACCCGGGCACGGACAAGGGTATGACCGTGTACCAGCTGCACGACCCGATCACCACCGGCACCCCGGGTGATCCGAACAACCCGGCGCACGCAGGCCTGGGCAGCTTCAACTTCGTCAAGGTCGGCACCGGTGATGTGTGGTTCGGCGAATGGTCGACCAACGGCAATACCGGCAGCCCGACCTACCAGAACCGCCAGGTCTATTACGTCGGCGACAAGACCGGCTATACCGCCGCCACCGGTACCGCGGTTGGCTACACGCTGACCGGCCTGCATCGCTACGGCGCCAACACCCACCTGACCGGCAGCCTGACCGCCAACTTCAGCAGCCGCAGCTTCCACGGTGACCTGTCGATCGGTGCAACCCAGATCCGCCTTGGCACCAGCGGCAGCCAGATCGCGTTCGACACCAACGGTCATTTCGATGCGGCCAATGCCGGCCAGTGGGTGATCCCGGGCAACCTCGTGCTCGCCACCGGCACGGTGAAGGGTGACTTCTTCGGCGCAGGCGCGACCGCCGTCGCTGGCATCGTCGATTTCGGCAATCCCGCTCTCAACATCGCCTGGGGCGGCACCAAGAACTGACGGCTGAGTCTTTCCGTCAATCGCTGTAATTCGACTGCTACCGGCAAGGACCAGCCAGCGTCCGCCAATCCTTGCCTCCCTCGATGGCCATTGCATGCACTCTCGCTCTTCCACCGACCGTCGACGCCGGTCTGTCTTCGCGCTTCCCGCCGCCGTGTTGCTGGCCGGCCTGCTGTTGCCCCTTGTCAGCTTCGCACAGGAGCAGGCCGATACACGCCGCCTGCTGGACCAGCACATCGACCAGCAGGCACAGGCGCGCGAGCGTGAGCTGCTCAAGGACGAGCTGGATGCCGAGCGCCCGACGCTGACCATCGACGGCGAGCGCCACGTCATCGGCCACAACGTCGACGACGTCGGCCGCGCACTGTACCTGGCGCTGCAGCAGCGGCAATGGGGCCTGGCGGCACACTTCCTCAATGAATACCTGACCCTGCCCAACCACGACAAACTGCTGGTGCATTACGCCCAGGGCGGCCTGCTGCGCATCCAGGGCAAACATTCGCTGGCAGCCACCGAGTACCGCGCACTGCTCACCCTGCAGCCGGACTTCATGCCAGCCAGGCTCGAGCTGGCCCGCACCTTGTTCGAAGACCAGCAGGATCGCGAAGCCGATGCGCTGTTCGCCGACGTCGGCACCAGCATCGACGCCAACGACCCGAAAACCGAGGGTGTGCGCACCACCATCGCCAGCTTCCGCCAGGCCCTGGCCCAACGTGAGCGCTGGAGTGGCTCCTATGCGGCCGGGCCGAGCTGGACGGACAACGCCAACCGCACCTCGGCCAGTCGTACCTGTCTATTGCTGTTGATCACCGGCGACTGCCTGATCGAGCGCAAATTACCCGAGGCGATTACCGCCACCGGCATCGACTACGACGCCACCCTCAACAAGCGGCATGCGCTGCGCGGCCACCATGGCGTCTACCTGCGTGCAATCGCCTTTGGCCAGAACTACCGCGACAACAGCGCTTACAACGAACTCAACGCAGCGGTGCAGGCGGGTTACAGCTTCCGCAGTGCGCGCCACAACGTCGCGCTGGCACCGTCGTTCGACTACTACGCATTGGGCAACAGCGCCTTGTTCGGCGCGCCGGGCGTGCATGCCGAATGGAGCTGGACGCCTGGCCAGCGCTCCATGCTGAAACTTGAAGCCGACTGGAAGGATCTCAGCTACCGGCAACGCGACTACGCGCGCAATCTCGACGGTGTGCAGCGCACCGCTTCGGCCACCTACTTCCGCAGCCTGGGCAGTCACTGGATGGCCTTCGGCGGCCTCGATGCACTGGACAGCGATGCCCGCGACCGCAGCAACAACTACCGCTCGCTTGGCGCCCGCCTCGGCGCATCACTGCAGTGGCCGGAAGGCTTCAGCCACACCCTGTTCGCCTCCTATCGCCGCCGCAGTTACGACCTGTACAGCCCGATGCTCGGCGTCCGCCGCGATGACGATGAGCGCAACTACACACTGATCATCAAGGCCAAGCGCCTGGCTTTCGCCGGCTTCACGCCCTTGCTGAGCCTTCGCTACAACGTCGTCTCCAGCAACGTCGACTGGCTCTACAGCTATGACCGCAGCACCGCCAGCCTGAAGCTGGAACGCAGCTTCTGACCCCAACCACTTCCTGCATCACCGGGGATTGCACATGAGCACACACAGCACCGTTGTTTCGCGCAGCCAGCAACTGAAGGCCGCCACCCACAGCACCCATGACAGTCTGGACAAGCGGGTCATGGCAGCAGACATCTTTGCCAGCCGCGACAGCTTCACGCGCTTCCTGCGCGTGCAGTATCGCTTCCACCGCGATATCGATGCGCTCTACTCGCATCAGGGACTACTGGCGTTGATCCCCGATCTGGCCGAGCGCCGGCGGTTGGCCAGGATCGCACTCGATCTGCAGGATCTCGGCAGCGGTATTCCCACCGGCAGTACTCCTGCGGTGGACGCCAACATCGCCCTGCCCGACGCCCTGGGTTGGCTGTACGTGGCCGAAGGCTCCAACCTTGGCGGCGCCGTGCTGTTCAAGCTGGCGCGGGACCGACTGCAGCTGCACGCCGACTTCGGCGCCCGCCACCTGGCCGCGCATGCCGACGGCGCAGCGCGGCACTGGCGCAGCTTCACTGCCGCGCTGGACGCCGCACCGCTGGCGGCCGCGCAGGAAGCCTCGGTGGTGGAGGGGGCACGCACGGCGTTCCAGACCGTGCGCAGCCATGTCGAAACGGAACTGCATGCCGACCCGGTGGCGGTGACCTGATGCGCTGGCTATGGTTCTGCGCCGGCTGCTGGATGCTGGCACTGGGTATCATCGGCGCACTGCTGCCGGTGATGCCAACCACCATCTTCCTGATCCTGGCGCTGGCCTGCTTCGCGCGTTCGTCACCGCGGCTGGAACGCTACCTGCTGCAGCACCCGCGCTACGGCCACAGCCTGCGCCTGTGGCGTGAGCAAGGCGCGGTCAGCAGGAAAGGCAAGACCTTCGCTGCGCTTGGCATGGCAGTGGGCTACCTGGTTTTCTTCTGCACGGCGCAGCCCGGCTGGAAACTGGCGCTGGGCATCGGCCTGTTCTTCATCGCCAGCGCCGGCTACGTGCTGTCGCGTCCCGCACCGCGAGCGCTCATCCATTGAGGATACTGATCATGCCCCTGACAACACCGGCCAGCCTGCCGCTGCCAGTCCGCAACATCCACTCGGCGATACTGCGTGGCGCCGGCATCCGGGTGACCTCGGCGCGGATTGCCACCTTGCGGCTGGCGCCGTTGGTGTTGGCCGCGCACGGACGCCTCAGCCCGCAGCTGTTGCATGCCGCTTCCCTGAAGCAGGGCGACATGCATGTCTCCACCAGCGCCTTCTATAACACCTTGTCGACGCTGGGTGCAGCTGGCTTGCTGCCATCCCCCAAGCAAACAGACCCATCACCACCCGCGGACAGCGCGACCATCCAGGAGCACGCATGACGACCAACCTGCCCAGCAATCTCAGCCCATGGCAGATGTTCCTGCATGCAGACTGGGTGGTGCAGACGGTGATGGTCGGTCTGGCCATTGCCTCGCTGGCGACGTGGACGGTATTGCTGGCCAAGCACCGGCAGCTCCGACGTGAGGCGCAGCGCATGCAAACCGCACACGGCGCACTCGCAGCGGCGGACACCCTGCCCACGGCATTGGCCACGTCCGGGCAGGAAAGTGCCATCGTCTCGGCGTTGCTGGCCGAGGCACAGGATGAGCTGCAGCGCTCGCCCAGCGTTGGCAGTACCGACGGCATCAAGGAACGGGTCGGCTCGCGCCTGCAGCGCATCGAGCTTGCGCATGCACGCCAGCTGCGCAGCGGCACCGGACTGCTGGCGACCATCGGTGCCACCGCGCCCTTCGTCGGCCTGTTCGGTACGGTGTGGGGCATCATGAACAGCTTCGTCGGCATCGCCCAGGCCAACACCACCAATCTGGCCGTGGTCGCGCCGGGTATCGCCGAGGCATTGTTGGCCACCGCGCTGGGACTGGTCGCGGCGATTCCGGCGGTGGTCATCTACAACCAGCTGAGCCGGCAGCTTGCAGCGCTGCGCGGCGACAGCGGCGACCTGTCAGCCTGCGTGCAGCAACTGGTCTCGCGCGACCTCGACCACCGCGCCTTCAACCCCTCCGGAGCGCCGTGAGCATGGCGATCAGGACCGACGAGCAGGACGAAGCGCCCGACGAGAACCACGAGATCAACGTCACGCCTTTCATCGACGTGATGCTGGTGCTGCTGATCATCTTCATGGTCGCCGCGCCACTGGCCACCGTGGACGTCGCCGTCGATTTGCCGGCATCCACGGCGCAGCCGCAAGCGCGTACCGATGAGCCGGTATACCTGACCGTGCAGCAGGATCTGTCGCTGCGCTTGAACCAGGACCCGGTCACTGCACCGACTCTTGCCGCGGCACTGGATGCACTCACTGCCGGCAACCGCGAGCAGCGCGTCTTCGTGCGCGCCGACAAGGGTGTCGCTTACGGTGATTTGATGGATACCTTGAACAGCCTGCGTGCTGCCGGCTATTTGAAGGTGGCCTTGGTCGGGCTGGAGCAGGCCGCGCCGTGAACTGGACACCACTCGCGACCGAGGGCCCACGCTGGGGGCGCAGCCTCTGCATCGTGCTTGGCGTGCATGCGCTGGTGGTCGGCGGCGCGGCGGTCTGGTCATCGTGGTCGCCGCCACCCGCGCCGCCGTCGCCTCCGCAAGCGGTGATGCTGGAGCTGGCGCCACTGCCGAGAGCACCACCGGTGCCGCCCACCGATCTGGCACCGGGGCCGTTGCAACAGGAACAGCAGCCGCAGCCCGCGCAGGCAGCGGCGACAGTTGCGCCGCCCTCGCCCATCCAACCCGCAGATGCAGCGCTGCCGCCGCCAGCCGCCGAGCGACAGCAAAAACGTCCTCCCTCAGTGGAAACTGCCGAGGTGCTGCAATCAACTGCGCCACCCAGCGTGCAGGCCCCCAGCGGCACCCGCTATGCCGCTCGGCAATCTTCGGCCGGTGCTGACACACCGTCACAGGCCAACTGGCAGGCATTGGTGCTGGCGCATCTGCAGCGCTACAAGCGGTATCCGCGCGCAGCGCAGCGACGTCGCAGCGAAGGCGTGAGCCTGGTCGAGTACGCGGTGGACCGCAGCGGCGGCGTGCAGTGGGCACGGCTTGCCCGCAGCAGCGGCAACGCCTTGCTGGATGGCGAGGCGCTGGCCGCCGTGCAGCGCGCCAGTCCGTTGCCGTCACCACCGGAAGAGGTACAGGGCGATCCGGTGCAGATCACCACTCCGGTCGAATTCTTCATTCGCTGATTGGCCTGCGTGGCGCTTTCGCGCTGGTCTGCTCAACCGCAAGCTGCGTATCACTGCATCCTTGTTGGCTGCTGCTCGCGGCAGAAACAGCAAAGCCCGCCCGGATCCAGATCCGGGCGGGCTTTGTCATTGCACGCGGCGCGCTGGAACACGCCGCGCTGGATCAGAACCGATAGTTGAAACTTGCCTTCAGCGTGCGGCCCGGCGCCAGCATCGACGAGCGGGTCAGCGGATCGATGTAGTACAGGTTGCCCAGGTTGGTCCCCACCACTTCAACTGTCGCACGGTCGTTGACGCGCCACGTGGCGTAGGCGTCGTAAGTAGTGATGCGGCCCCATTGCAGCGGCGTGTTGAGGTAGTAGGAAATCGTCGCCGACTGGGTACCGTAGTTGTCCTTGAACACGCTTTCCTGCGGCGCGTGGTGGACGATGCGGCTGCCAAGCTCCAGGCGGCCATCAAACAGGCGCGTCCCCACCGTCCAGTTGAAGGTGTAGCGTGGGATGGCCATGGTCACGAGGTAACCACCGACGAAGCCGGTTTCCACGCAGTTGGAGACACCGCCGGTGTTGTCCAGCAGCATCGCGGTGTGCTCGTCGCAGACGCGGTTCTCCAGGTTCCAGGCACCACTGATGTCGGTGAAGAAGCGACCGTTGTCGAAGCGTCCCTGCACCTCGACGCCGCGAATGGTCTGCTCGTCGATGTTGGAGAAGGTCAGCTGCGGGCTGCGCTCGATCACGTCGCGGGTACGGTGGTGGTAATAGGCGATCTTCAGGTCCGCCAGCGGGTTGCCATCCAGCAGCTGGCCGAAGTCCTGCACCCACGACACCTCGGTGTTGTAGGCATGCTCCGGCTTAAGCCCGTAGCTGTCCTGGACGCTGGAGAAGCCAATCGTGCTCTCAAACAAGGCCGGGAAGCGGCGCACCTGGCTGTGGCGCAGGTAGACGCGGCTGTGCTCGCTGAACTCATAGGTCGCGGCGAACGACGGCACCCAGCCGGCGCCGCGCTGCCTGCGCGCGGTGTTGTCGACCGTGGCGAAGGGAATCAGCTCGCCATTGACGCTTTGGCCGGGATAGGGGCCATCAGACCAGCACTTGCGGCCGCCGCTGAGCTCCACGTTGCTGAAATCGATGGCGCCATTGATGCACGGATTGTCAGCGCGGTTGTAACGGCCCTGGCCATCGTGCTTCCACAGCATTTCGTTGTTGGCGGTGTACGTGGTGCGGCTGCGGACTTCGTCGAGGGCCGGGGTCAGCAACTCCGCCACGAACTGCTCGCGTGTATAGCCGAAGAACTCCTCGTAGATGGGCCACTGGCTTTCCATGATGTCGGTCATCTGGGCGACCGACGTGTCGATCTCGGCCTGGGTGTAGTGCTCCAGCGTGTTCCACTTCATCACCCGACCCGAGGCCTCCTGGCTGCTGGTCGGCAACACGCCGGCCCGCTGCTGGCGCGCGAGGAACTCATCGAACGACTGCCAGTTCTGGTAGCGCACGCCTGCGCTGAGCAGCAGCTTGTCGATCGGCCGCCATTCAAACAAGGCACTGAGATCATACTCACGGCGCCAACCTGCGCGCGGCTTGCCACGCCAATAGCCGGTGATCTCCGGATCGTTGTAGGCGTCCTTGGAGCTGAGGGTTTCCTTCTGCAGGTTGCCACCGACCGTCAGGTCCAGGGTGTCGCTCAGCTGCATCTTGTTGTCGAACGAGAAGCCGGTGCGCGCGTTCTTGCTGTTGGCTATCGCGGTGTTGCGGAAGTGGTCCGGGGTGACATAGACCTTGTCGACGTCGTTGTACCAGTTCATGCGATCGTTCGGCAGGCCGCCGCTGCTGTAGGTCGCACTGTCGGTATCGGTGCGCCACAGGTTGGCGCGCAGGTCCACCCAGTCCAGCCCCGGGCGCCACTTGTATTCCAGGTTCACCGCACGCGCATCCACCTGGCTCAGCGGCCACTGCGGAATGCCATCGGTGACGGTGTTGTCCCACTGGATGCGCGAGGGCATGATCTCGCCATAGCGCGACTGCGTGTCGCGCACGTTGAGCTGCAGCACCTGTGTGTCGCTCAAACGCCAGGTGCCCTTGACCAGCCACGATTCCATGCGGCTGGAGGAATTGAGGATCTCCGAGCCCGGCACATAGACCTTGGCCAGGTACGGCACATAGTCCCAGCTGGTGGTCGGTTCGTTGTCATAGAACGAACTGCCATGCTTGCCGGCGAAGTGGTTGCCCTTCTCGCGGAAGGCATAGGCCGCCATCAGGTCGAAGTTCTCCTTGCGCAGGCCCAGCGCAAGGCGCCAGGCCTGGTCATTGCCGAAGCTGCCGCTGCCACTGGTGCGCGGATGCTGGTACAGGGTCGGGTCGTAGAAGTTGACCTGGCTGGCCGGGAAACCCGGCACGCTGCCGATCGGCTTGCCGGTCAACAGGGTCGGCAACTTCGGATCGATGGCGTTGTCGCTGGCCTCCATCTTCAGTTCACCGCCGAAGCTCTCGCCTTCCAGCAGGATGTCGTCCACGTCCAGCGTCTTGATCTGCACCGCGCCGCCCACCGAAGTGTTGGCACCACGCAGCATCGCCGGGCCCTTGATGACCTGCATGCCGCCGATCAGGCTGGGATCGATGTAGTTGCGGTTGTTCGCGCCCATGTAGCCGCGCCAGACCGTCAGTGCCTGTTCGGTGCCATCGACGGTCAGCGGCACGCGGCCCGGGCCCTGGATGCCGCGGATGTTGGGATCCAGCGCGCCGCTGTTGCGGGCATCGCCGCTGTAGACGTTGACCATGCCCTTGAAGATGTCAGCCGGTGCAGCGCCCTTGTAGCGTTCGATCTGCTCGCGCCCGGCGTAGACGGTGGACAGGTCCAGATCGTAGACATCGTCATAGCCGCGCTCATCGCGCTCGATGCCGGTGGGATCGGCCGAGCGCTCACCACCAACCCGCAGCGTACCGATCACCACGGCATCGCCGTCGGTGCTGGCCACGCGCTGGATGCTCCACGCGCCCGGGCTGACTTCGCGTGCCACCAGATCCGTGCCCTGCAACAGCCGCGCAAGCGCTGCGCGCACCGTGTAGCGGCCCTGCAATGCGGGCGCAGCGCGGCCGGCAACCAGTGCCGGGTCATAGCTCAACGAAACACCGGCGGCCGTCGCGGTGTCATTCAGTGCCCGCGCCAACGGCGCGGCCGGGAGGTTGAAGCTCACATTGCCCTCGCTGGCTGCAGATGTGCCGCTCTGGGCGAAGGCCGGCTGCGGCAATGGCAGCGAAAGCGCGACCAGGCAGGCCAGGGCCAGCGAGGTGCGGACAACAGGGGGACGCGATGACATGGCGGGGTCCGTGACAGAAAGGAATTGAAAGGGTTCACTTCCTTGCCCGGCCAACCGGCAAAAAGGGACATCCCCGGCTCAGGCGGGGTCGACCATCACCCACAGGCGGCTGCGGTAGCGCACGCGCAGCGGGAAACCCGCCTGCAGCAGCGCGAGCACGGTATCGGTGTCGTCCAGCTGGAACACGCCAGACACCAGCAGGCCGGCGATCTCCGGATCACAGCGCACGACGCCGGTCCGGTAACGCGCCAGCTCGGACAACAGTTCCCCCAGCGGCATGGCCTCGGCATGCAGCACGCCCTGCACCCAAGCCAGGCTGTTGCGCTGTAGCGCGGTGACCGCGCTGATGCCGGTCGCGTTGAAGACCGCCTGTTGGCCTGCGCTTACCAGCTGGGTGACATCGCCGCGATCACCGAGCTGGATCCGCACCGCGCCCTGCTCCACCGCCACGCGCGCATGGTCATCCCACATGCGCACGGCGAAGCGCGCGCCCAGAGCAGATAGATGCGCGTTGCGCAGCTGCAGCAGCAGGGGGCGTGCTGGAACGCGATCATCCGTCGCTTCCTGCAGCAGCACTTCACCGCGCAGCAGCTGCACTTGCCGCAGCTGCTCATTGAAGGTGAGCGCAATCCGCGTATCGGTGTTGAGCTGCAGTTCGCTGCCATCTGCCAGGCGCAGCGCGCGCCTCTCACCGATGCCGGTGCTGCCGTCGGCAACAAGGTGTTGCCAGGGCTCGCGCTGCCACGCCAGGCGCGCCAGTGGCGCGCCGATCATCATTCCCATGATGGCCGCCAACGCGGCGCGGCGGCCCTGCCGCGTACGGCGAGCCTGCTGCAAGGGCGCACTGCCTACCGCACCCGGCACATCGTCGAGCAGACCGGTCAAGCGCTCCGCGCGTTGCCAGGCGCGCCTATGCAGGTCGTTGCTGGACAGCCAGCGCTGCCAGGCCGCGCGCTCCCTGGCATCGAGTTCACCTTCGCGGAAGCGCAGCAGCCATTCGGCCGCTTCATGCAGCACCGGCGCGGGAATGGGCACATCGATCCTGGCCAATGGCTCCTGCATGCGGATCAATCCATGGCCTCGAGGCAGGCCGCCATCGCCAGCACGATGTCGCGCTTGATGGTGCGCTCGGTGACGCCCAGGCGTGTGGCGATCACCGCATAGGTCTGCCCGTCCAGCTGCGACAGCAGGAAGGCCTCACGTGCGCGCGATGGCAATGCGTCCAGCATGCGGTCGATGCGCAGTAGCGCTTCCAGGGCTATCTGTCGCTGTTCCTCATCAGGTACCAGCGCCTCGGGCAGGCTTGCCAGCACCTCCAGCCACGCACGCTCCAGCGCGCGGCGCTGCCACAGATTGATGACCAGGCCGTTGGCGATGCGGGTCAGGTAGGCGCGCGGCTGCTCCAGCGTCGGCAACTGTGGCTTCTGCAGCAGGCGCACGAAGGTGTCCTGCGCCAGATCCGCTGCTGCCTCGTCCGCGGACATGCGTCGGCGCAGCCACTGCAACAACCACCCATGGTGCGCGACGTACAGGCCCTGCAGGGAATCAGGCGCCGGTGCCGGCGGAGCGTTGACCATGGGCAAATATTGCGAATAGGAATCACTATCATCCGATAAGTTGGGATTGCACGCAAACCGCGCAAACCGCGCATGCCGCCGGCAGCTGCAACAGCGACCGCCGACCAGCGAAGCGACCCGGTTGCCTCGCTGCCTTACTGCCTTACTGCCTTACTGCCTTACTGCCCCCGAAGCTTCGGGAGCTTCGCAGCAATATTGGCGAAACCCACGGGCAGGCTTTTCCCGTCATCTCGACGCCGGCTCCCTGCCCCAGCGCGCAACACCGGTGCGCGAACGATCTCCCGGCGAACACCGCCGCCACGGAATGCCCCCGCACTTGGCCGCGGCAGCAGAGGGCCTTTCGCTTTTCTTTAAACGATATATTATAACATTCCAATTTCCACGGGGATGATCCATGCGTCAACACGTACTTGCGGCCGCCGTGCTGCTCGTTGTCCAGAGCGCCTACGCCGCAGACGACACCACCCTGCCCACCGTCAAGGTCCGGGCAGACAAAGCTTCAAGGATCGACAGCATCGTTGTCGTCGAGAACACCCAGGCGCAGAACCGCACCCTGGGTGGCATGCTGGAACGCGTGCCAGGCGTGCAGAACAGCGCCTTCGGCCCGAACGCCGGCGCGCCGGTCATCCGCAGCCTGACAGGCAACCGCGTGCAGGTGCTGGAGGATGGCCAGTCCATCCTCGGCATGAACGCGCTCAGCGGTGATATCGCCATTCCCTTCGATCCGTTGTTCGTGCGCAGCGTCAGCGTCAACAAGTCATCGCACAGCGTCCGTCACGGCGGCAACGCGATCGGCGGCAGCGTCGATGTCGACTCCGGCCTCATCTCCACCAAGATGGAGGACAAGGACCAGGAGATGGAGCTGGTGTTCCGGCAGGGCTTCAATGCCGCTGACGCGCAGGGCTTCCGGATGAATTTCAACAACCAGCGCAACTTCTCGACCAACCTGCAGATGTCGCACCAGCGCATCTCGCACTACGACATCCCCGGCAACAGCAAGGCCAGTGTCTGTGACAGCCAGCTGTTCCCGGCCGGCGGCGGGGTCAACAGCGGCCTGGCCGACAGCTGCCAGAAAGAAGCCCGCATCCAGCAGGTCTACAACAAGGCCTCGCAGCCCTACATCGACCAGTTCATGACCGAGAACCCCGACTGGGCGGACGGCAGCTTCTCGTTCTATACCAACCAGCCGTCATCGGTCTGGCAGGGCAAGACCTACGTGAACCCGGCAAACCCGGACTATGTGGCGGGCACGCCTTCGTATGTGCAGAACAAGATCAACCGCGACGTCACCCCGAATTACCGCGGCACGTTGGGCAACAGCTACTTCCGCAACACCCACCTTGCCGGCGGTACGACCTACTTCTTCGACCGCGGCTACGTCGGCATCAGCATAGACGCCAAGGACAGCGAATACGGGGTGCCGGGCTTCTCGATGGACAACCTGTCCTTCGGCGCCGACCACAGCCAGAGCCGCCCGGTCGGCGTCGTACTCAAACAGACCAAGTACGCCTTGCAGGCCAACCTGCAGGATCCGTTCCCGCTGTTTGAAAGCGCTGACCTGCGCATGTCGCAGATCAGCAATACCTCGGCCGAACAGCTGGGGACAAGCACGGCCAATGAGTACCAGTTCGATACCTACCAGGCCGAAGCACTGCTGGCACAGCGTCGCGCCGGTCCGCTCAGCGGCTTGCTAGGGCTCAGCCAGCGCACGCGCGATATCGTGGGCAGCGGCGCGTTGCGCTACCTGCCCGATGTGCAGAGCGTGACCAATGCGGTGTTCCTGAAACAGAGCCTCGACTTCGCCGCGGTCTCCTTCGATGCCGGGTTCCGCCACGAGCGCGTGGATCATGACATCCGCAGCAGTGCCTTCAAGACCTCACGCAACTCGGCCAACTCGAAGCTGGAGGACAGGTCGTTCACGCTCAACAGCTACAACCTGGGGGCGCGTGCCGAACTCGGAAGCCACCTCAGCGCCAAGGCCCGCTATGCGTCGTCGCAACGGGCGCCGGAGGTCAATGAACTGTATGCCAGCAACGCCCACTACTCGGTCATGACCCAGGAAGAAGGCAACCAGAACCTGAAGCCCGAGCGCGCCAGGAACGTTGAATTCGCCCTGCTGTTCAACAACCGCGGCTTCGACTTCTCCGCGACGGCCTACGTCATGAAATACGAGAATTACCTCTATCAGGGGTATTCCGGCCTGCAGACCGCCAATCGCCTGCCGCTGAAGTACTGGAAGCAGACCGACACCACGGTGAAGGGCTTCGAGATCGAGGTGTCGCAGGCATTGGAACTCGGCCGCTGGGGCAGCTTGAACCTCTCCGCGTTCTCCGACCTGGTGAAGAACCGTGCGGACCATCCGGATTCGCTGCGTGCACACAACGACGGTGAGTACCTGCCCAACATGCCGACCAACCGCTACGGTGCAAACATCGGTTGGCAGAAAGGCGATTGGAAGGCCGGCATCTCCAGCACCTATTACGACAAGCAGAAGTACCTGGGGAAGAATGTCAGCGAGGAAGTGCCACTGGATGGCTTCAACATGCTGGACATGCAGGTAAGCCGCCGTTTCCAGCCGCGTGGTGGCTACGCAAGCGCGATCGAGGTGTTCCTCAACGGCTCGAACCTGCTCGACGCAGAGGCACGTCCGCACAACTCACCGTTGAAATACATCGCACCCCTGCCGGGCCGTGCATTCCAGCTTGGCGTGCGCATCAACCTCTGAGGGCGTGCCACTCCGGCAGCGCTGCAAGCGGCTGCACATGGTCACCGTCGGAAACGCGTAGCGTCCTGCCGCCAGGCCTGGCGCTGCGCCGGTGTCGATGGAACCAGCGCATGCAGGGCAGCAGGCTTCCACCGCAGCGTCACGCCCCGGCACCATCTCAAGGAATCCAGGCGGCAACGGTTCCACTACTCGTTCTGGAAGGGCTGAAAAGCACAAACCCCGGATTTCTCCGGGGTTTGTGCTGTCCTGGGACTGGCCCGGACTTCAATCTGGCGCGCCCGGAGGGATTCGAACCCCCGACCAATGGCTTCGGAAGCCACTACTCTATCCGGCTGAGCTACGGGCGCATTGTGCTCCGGCCGGCTGAGCCGGGCGGACGCGCATTCTAACGGCAAAAGCGGCCGCAGGTCTGCCCCCACCTTTGGATTGCTGTAGTTGGGCGGGAAAAACCTGCCCAGCTGGTAACCTTTGCGCATGAGCCGTCTCCCAACTACACCGTCCACCGCAGCTGGCACGTCGCGGTTCGGGCACTACTGGAAATTGATGCGCGCCGACCGCCCGATCGGCACCTTGCTGCTGCTGTGGCCCACCTGGTGGGCGCTGTGGCTGGCCGCCGATGGCCTGCCGCCGCTGTGGATACTGTTTGTGTTCAGCGCCGGCGTCTGGCTGACCCGCTCGGCCGGCTGCGTGATCAACGACTACGCCGATCGCTGGCTGGACCCGCACGTCAAACGCACCAAGGACCGGCCACTGGCCACCGGTGCGATCTCCGGCCGCGCGGCGCTGATGCTGTTCGCCGGCTTGATGCTGGCCGCATTCGCGCTGGTCCTGACCCTGAACGCCTTGACCATAGCGCTGAGCTTCATCGGCGTGTTCCTGGCCGCCAGCTATCCCTACCTGAAGCGCTACACGCATCTGCCGCAGGTGTACCTGGGTATGGCCTTCGGCTGGGGCATCCCGATGGCCTTCGCCGCCATCCAGGGCGAGGTTCCGCCGCTGGGCTGGGTGCTGTATGCCGCCAACATCCTCTGGTCCACCGCCTATGACACCTGGTACGCCATGGTCGACCGCGACGATGACCTGAAGGTCGGTTCGCATTCCACCGCCATCCTGTTCGGCGATCTGGACCTGGTCATCCAGGGCATCCTGTACGCGCTGTTCTTCGCTGCGATGGCGCTGGTCGGGCAGCGCGCGGGTCTGGGCTGGGCGTATTGGGCCGGCATCGGCGTGGCGATGGTCTTGGTGGTTTACGAGTTCTGGCTGTGCCGGGACCGCGAGCGTGAGCCCTGTTTCAAGGCCTTCCTGCACAACAACTGGGTCGGCGCGGTGCTGTTCGCCGGCATCGTCGCCAGCCAGTATCTGGATTGAAGAAACGGCCCGCAGTGCGGGCCGTTTCGTTGTTGCCGTGCCGTTGACCCTTTGTAGGAGCGGCGTAAGCCGCGAAGCCCACAATGTCGGATGGCGCAGTCTTTCTTGGATCTGATGGACTGTCTGCTTCGCGGCTTACGCCGCTCCTACAAACAGCATTAGACCGCGCCGATGCTCTTCCCCAGCGAACGCAGGCGGAACGCTGCAATTATCTGCAGCACGCCGTAGATCAAGGCCAGCACACCGATCCACAGCGAGGTCACTGCCAGGCCCGCAATCGGGTTCAACGCGAACATCACGCCCAATGCCACCGCCAGCAGGCCGCTGACAATCAGCATCCACTCGCCACTGATCTGCTTGCGCACGCGGATGGCGAACACGATGCGGTAGATACCGCCAACCACCAGCCAGGCGGCCAGGAACAGCAGCAGTACGCTCGCCGTTGCCAGCGGATTGATCACCGCCAGCACGCCAAAGGCGATGGAAGCCAGCGCATAGAACAGCGCCCAACCGCGCGAGACCGGTGCCGAGCCGCTGAAGGCCGAGAGCAGCACCACCACGCCTTCAACAATGGCCATGATGCCAAGCCACCACGCCAGGACAGCTGCGGTGCGCACCGGCGCCATCACCGCCAGCACGCCGAATATCACCGCAAACAGGCCGAACAGCAGCAGCACCCACCAGTTGCGCGTCAATGTGCCAAACAGCGATCCAGCAGGAAAACCCGGGGAAGCACCCATGTCTGTCTCCTCATGTTGAACAGGTATAAGGCCTTTCGATCCCAGTCTAGGCCCATAGCCGTAGTCATGGCATGTAGAGATGACATCCGGTGTTTCAAGCCAGTTGCAACGCAGGCGCGGCCTTGCAGGCATACCAGCGCTCACGGCACCCGCGCACAGACCCAGGCATCCACCCGCTGGACACCGGCGCGGTGTAGTGTGAGCGCTGCCGCATGCAAGGTGGCACCGGTGGTCATCACGTCATCCAACAGAACCACATGTGCCGGCAACTGCCCCACCGCAATGAAGGCGCCACGCAGGTTGCGTTTGCGCTCCATCGCATCCAGCTCCGATTGTGGCTGGGTGGAACGGCGCCGATGCAGGCCCCGGCACAACGGTAGCTGCAGCGCGCGCGCCAGCGGCTTGGCCAGCTCCCAGGTCTGGTCATAGCCGCGCTGACGCAGCCGCGACAGATGCAGCGGCACCGGCACGATCGCCTGCGGGCGCTCGGCAGCGCGCAATGCATCCAGCATCAGCGCTGACAGCAAACGCCCAGCGCTGAGATCATGGTGAAACTTGAAGCGCAGTAGCAGGCCATCGATCGGCGCGTTGTAGGTAAATGCCGCCTGCACTGCCTGCAAGGGCGAGCGTGAGCGCTGGCAGGCACCGCACAACCCATCCGCGTCGGTACCCGGCAACGGCAGCGCACAACGCCAGCAAGCGGCATGTTGCCAAGGCAATCCGGCGCCGCAGGCCAGGCACAGGTCCCGCCCCGGCACACCGTCCTCCCCGCAGACCAGGCAGCGCGGCGGGAACAGCAAGGCCGATAGCCCGCCCCCGACCCTGTAAACCAGACTCTTCATTTGATGGTTGACAGCAATGTGTATGCTGACCAGACTGCGCCGCTTCCATCGCCCCATCTGTCAGGTAACACCGATGTCCACCGTCATCCGCCACGACTGGAAGCGCGAAGAGCTGCTGTCCCTGCTCGAACTGCCCTTCCCCGAGCTGCTGCACCGCGCCGCCAGCGTGCATCGCCAGCACTTCGACCCGGCGCAGGTACAGGTCTCCACCCTGCTCTCGGTCAAGACCGGCGGTTGCCCGGAAGACTGCGCCTACTGCCCGCAGGCCCAGCGCTATGACACCGGCGTGGACGCGCAGAAGCTGATGGACACCGACAGCGTGGTGGCCCGTGCCCGCGCCGCCAAGCAGGCTGGCGCCTCGCGCTTCTGCATGGGTGCGGCCTGGCGCTCGCCCAAGGACCGTGACATCCCCAAGGTCGCGGCGATGATCCGCGAGGTGAAGTCGCTGGGCCTGGAGACCTGCGCCACCCTGGGCATGCTCGAGGGCCACCAGGCGCAGGCGCTGAAGGACGCCGGGCTGGACTACTACAACCACAATCTGGACACCGCGCCGGATTACTACGACTCCATCATCCATACCCGCCAGTACCAGGACCGCCTGGACACGCTGGAGCACGTGCGCAACGCCGGCATGAAGACCTGCTGCGGCGGCATCGTCGGCATGGGTGAAACCCGCGAGCACCGCGCCGGCCTGCTGCAGGCGCTGGCCAACCTGCCGGCGCACCCGGACTCGGTGCCGATCAACCGCCTGGTGCAGGTCGCCGGTACCCCGTTGCACGGCAGCGCCGAGCTGGACCCGTTCGAGTTCGTGCGCATGATCGCCGTGGCCCGCATCGTGATGCCGCGCTCGATGGTGCGGCTGTCAGCCGGCCGCGAGAGCATGAGCGATGAGCTGCAGGCGCTGTGCTTCCTGGCTGGCGCCAACTCCATCTTCTACGGCGAAAAGCTGCTGACCACCGGCAACCCGGACACCGAGCGCGACCAAGCCCTGTTCGCCCGCCTCGGCATCAGCCCGATGCAGGTCCATGTGGACGCCGACGACCACGACCATCCCGGTACCGTGCACCTGGATATCGCCCCGCTCTGCGCCCGCAGCGCCTGAGCCCACCGGCGCCCCGCACCGGGGCGCCGCTTGGGGCATTCTTACAGGCAACCGGGTACGCTAGCCGCCCGCTTGACCATGAACCTTGCCATGGCCCGTCCTGACATCCACGACCGCATCCACGCCCAGCGCAAGCTGCGGCTTGCCCAGGGCCGCATCCGCACCAGGCGCAGCATCAGCCGCCGTGACGGGGTGCGTTTGGAACTGGACGGGCGCTGGTTGACCGGCTTCTGCAGCAATGACTACCTCGGCCTGTCGCAACAGTTCGAGGTGATCGCCGCGCTGCAGGACGCCGCCGGCCGCGAAGGCGCCGGCAGCACCGCCTCGCACCTGGTCTGTGGCCACCACAGCGTGCATGAGCAGCTGGAACGCGAGATGGCCGACTGGCTCGGCTATCCGCGCGCCCTGCTGTTCGACAGCGGCTTCATGGCCAACCTGGCCGTGCAGCAGGCGCTGCTGAGCGAAGAAACCGACATCTGCGTGCAGGACCGGCTCAACCACGCCAGCCTGCTTGATGCCAGCCGCCTGGCCGGCTGCCGCCTGCGCCGCTATCCGCACCTGGACAGCGAAGGCGCCATGCGCCAGCTCAAGAACACCGCCGACGGCGCCGCCATGCTGGTCACCGACGGCGTCTTCAGCATGGATGGTGACATCGCCCCGCTGCGCTCACTGTCGCTGGTGGCACGCATGCAGGAGGCGCTGTTCTATGTGGACGACGCCCACGGCATTGGTGTGATCGGCGAACACGGCCGCGGCTGCGTCGCCGACGCCGGCCTGGGCGTGAAGGAGGTTCCGCTGCAGCTGGCCACCCTGGGCAAGGCACTGGGCAGCCACGGCGCGGTGGTTGTGGGCGAAGACGCGCTGATCCAGCACCTGGCCGAAACCGCACGCCCCTACATCTACACCACCGCCCTGCCGGCGGCACAGGCGGCCGCCTCGCTGGCAGCGGTGAAGCTGGCGCGTCGCGACCATTGGCGCCGCGACAAGCTCACCGAACTGATCGCCAGCTTCCGCGAGGGCGCGCGCCGCAACGGGCTGGAGCTGATGGCCTCGGAAACCCCGATCCAACCGCTGCTGTGCGGCGACGAAGCGACGGTGATGGCCTTGTCGGCGACGCTGGAGCAGTCCGGCTTCCTGGTCAGCGCGATCCGTCCGCCGACCGTGCCCGAAGGCAAGGCGCGCCTGCGCGTGACCTTGTCCGCGCTGCATACCCTCGAGCAGGTCAAGGCGCTGGTGGACGCCATCGCCAAGGCCCGCGACGTGGTGCTGTACCAGAAGTCCCTGAACACTGTTGCCTGAGAACCGGTTGTAACGCCATGCATATCCACGTCACCGGCAGCGGCCCGGCATTGGTCCTGATCCACGGCTGGGCACTGCATGGCGGCATCTTCGCGCCGCTGGTGGAACGGCTGGCGCCGCACTTCGAGCTGCACGTGGTCGACCTGCCCGGGCATGGCCACAGCCGCGACGACGCCACACCCTTGCGCTTGCCCTACCTGGTCAATGCCATCGCCAGCGCCACCCCGGTAGCGGTGTGGTGCGGCTGGTCGCTGGGCGGGCTGGTCGCCCTGCACGGCGCGGCCACGCTGCCGCAGGTGCGCGGGCTGACAATGCTGGCAGCGACGCCACGCTTCGTCCGCGACGCCGACTGGCCAGATGCGGTGGAGCCGGTGGTGTTCGAGCAGTTCGGCCGCGATCTGGAACAGGACTACCGCGGCACCCTGGAGCGCTTCCTCGCCCTGGACGTGATGGGCTCGCAGCACGCCCGCAGCGAACTGCGCACCCTGCGCGATGCGCTGGTCGAACGCGGCGAACCGGCCCCCCGCGCCCTGCACGAAGGTCTGGCCCTGCTGGAGCGCAGCGACCTGCGCGGCAGCCTGCCCAGCCTGCACAAACCCGGCCTGTGGATAGGCGGCCAGCGCGACCGGCTGGTGCCGTCCAAGGCCATGCACCAGGCCGCCGCACTGGCGCCGGCAGGCCTGCACAACGCCCACACCATCGACGGTGGCGGCCACGCCCCGTTCCTCGGCCACGCCGATCACGTTGCCGGGCTGCTGCAACAGTTCGTTGCTGGCTGCGCGTGAGCGGTTACGCGGCCATTGGTGCTGGCTGGCCGATGATGTCGTCGGCTGCCTGAGCACCGCAGCGCTTCCCATCCCGAATCACGAAACCGAATCACCGCCATGTCTTCTCTGTTCGATCCCAAACACGTCCGCCGCGCCTTCTCGCGCGCCGCCAGCAGCTACCACGCCGCCGCCGTGCTGCAGCAGGAAGTGGCCAAGCGCCTGCTGGAGTCGCTGGACTACCTGGAAGACCGGCAGCCGCAGGTGGTGTTGGACGTGGGCAGCGGCCCGGCCCATGCCACCGCGGCGATGAAGAAGCGCTGGCCCAAGGCACAGGTGATCGCGCTGGACCTGGCCCTGCCGATGTTGGCCGAGGCCAAGAAACAGGCTGGCTGGTGGCGCCCGTTCTCGCGTGTCTGCGCCGATGCCCGCGCCCTGCCGCTGGCCGACAACAGCGTCGACGTGATCTACAGCAACCTGTGCCTGCAGTGGGTGGAAGACCTGCCGGCGGTATTTGCCGGCTTCCGCCGCGTGCTCAAGCCCAATGGCCTGCTGGTCTGTTCAACGTTTGCCCACGACACGCTGGTGGAACTGCGCCAGGCATTTGCGCAGGCCGATGACACTTCGCATGTAAGCCACTTCGTGCAGATCGCCCAGTTCGGTGACGCCTTGATGATGGCTGGCTTCCGCGATCCGGTACTGGACCGCGACATGTTCACCCTGACCTACGACGACCTGCCAACGCTGATGCGCGAACTCAAGGCCATTGGCGCCACCAACGCCATGCACAACCGTCGCCACACGCTGACCGGGCGCAGCCGTTTTGCGGCAGCACGCGATGCTTACGAGCCGATGCGTCGCGCTGACGGCAAGCTGCCGAGCAGCTGGGAAGTGGTGTATGCGCATGCCTGGGCACCGGCACCGGGCGCACCGATCCGTGAGCAGGGGCAGGACGTGGCGAGCGTGCCGCTGTCGGCCATTCCGATTCGGCGGAAGACGCAGGAATAAGGATTCGGGACAGGGGCAGGTGCTGCTCCGTAGTGCCGAGCCATGCTCGGCAGGGGCTTTACCAGCGAAAGACTGCCCTCACCCCAACCCCTCTCCCGCAGGCGGGAGAGGGGCTAAAGCCGTAGTGCCGAGCCATGCTCGGCAGGGCCCTTGCAGACAATCCAGCGGACAGTGCACCAGCTTCGCGGCTCACGCCGCTCCCACAAGAACGGGGAGCTGATGCCGGGCCGCTCAAGCCCCTTTTACAAACAGGTCGCGGTGGAAGAAATACACTTCCTGCAGCAGGAAACGCCAGCTGGTGTGGAAGCTGCGGAAGCGCGTGCTTGGTGTGGATGACGCCAGCGCATCGATCCCCAACTCCTTCGATAGACGCAACGCGCGCGCCATGTGCAGCGGGTCGCTGACCACGATCACCTTGTGCATGTCGTGCTTGGCCATGACCTGCTTGGCTTCAACCAGATTCTGCCGGGTGGTGCGCGAGCGGGTTTCGATCAGGATGTCCTTGCCCGGAACCTTCTGCTTCAGCGCATAACGCCGCGCCACCTGTGATTCGGAAAAACGCGCGCCCGTACCGCCAAAGCCGCCGGTGAAAATCAACTTCGGTGCATAGCCCTGCCGGTACAGGTCCAGGCCATGGCGGATGCGCTCTTCAAATACCGGCGAAGGCTTGGCGTCATACGCCGCAGCACCGAGCACGATGATGGCATCGGCAGGTGCGGCCTGGTCACGGTCACCTACCCAGATGATCCACGCCGCCACGCCCAGCAGCCACAACAGCAGCAACACACACAAGCGCCACACCCAGCCCATCAACCCTGTGCGCCGAACAGCTGCCTTCATGCCTGCACCCAGGGCAAGGCATCCAGGTCCACATTGCCACCGGACAACACCAGCCCCACCGTGCGCCCGGCAAAACGCTGCGGCTGGGACAGCACGGCCGCCAGGGTGATCGCCGAGGACGGTTCGACGGTCTGCTTCATCACCTGCCAGATCAAGCGCATCGCGGCCACGGTATCGGCGTCGTCCACGCTGATCACCTGTGCCGCGCCGTGCAGCAGCTCGAAATTGGGCGCGCCCAGTGCGCCGCGCAGGCCATCGCACAGTGTGTCGGGCACGAAATCGATCAAGCGCTCACCCGCCGCCAGCGAACGCGCGGTGTCGGCAGCCCCGGCCGGCTCGGCCAGTACCAGCTCGCAGTTCGGCAGCAGCTGCTGCATCGCCAGCAGGGTGCCTGCGGCCAATCCACCACCGCCTACCGGCACGACCAGTACATCCAGTTGCGTTCCGGCCTGGCGAATCAGTTCGAGCACGGCGGTGCCCTGCCCGGCGATGACCCGCGGGTCGGTATAAGGGTGAACCAGGGTCGCCCCGGTTTCGCGCTGCACACGCAGGCACTCGGCTTCGCGCGCGGCCTGGGTGGGTGCACAGCGCCAGAGGGTGGCCTGGTTGCGTTCGATATTGGCCAGCTTGGCCGCCACCGCACCCTCGGGCACCACTACATGGCAGGGAACCCCGCGCGAGCGCGCCGCCAAGGCCAGTGCGGCACCGTGGTTGCCGGAGGAATGTGTCACCACACCGTGACTGGCATGCTCCACATCCAGCGACCACACCGCGTTGCAGGCCCCGCGGAACTTGAACGCGCCGCTGCGCTGCAGGTGTTCGGCCTTGAAGTGCAGGCTGGCGCCGGCCAGTGCATCCAGCGTGCGTGAGCGCAGCACCGGGGTGACCGTCGCATGGGCGGCAATCCGCGCCGCTGCTGCCAGAACCTCGGCAAATCCGGGCAAAGGAAGTTCATTCATGGTGAAAGGTTAGCCCAGGCCCCGGGCCTGCGACCATCTCATCTGCGCACACGTTGTATGTTCAGCCATGTAGATGCGAATTAAGGGCCGATTCAACGCCGTGGCCCGAAGCTGGCTGCCATACCCACGAGGGGGGGATTTCTCATGATCAAGCGCCTGATTGTTTCCACCGGCCTGCTGTTGGGCCTGTCTGGCTGTGCCACGTACGACTACGTAGGCGGCGGTTCGGGCGGCTATTACCACGGCGCTCCCTCGGTGCAGTACAGCTATCCCTATGGCTATCCGAACAGTGGCTACGGCTACGGCGGTTACGGCTATGGCAGTGGCTATTACGGCTACGGCAACTACGGCTACCCGGTCTACCGCCCCAACTACAACCGCCCGCGCCCGCCGTATCACGGCAATGGTCCGCGTCCGCCCGGCCATGGCAACGGCCCGCGCCCGGGCGGAGACGGCGATCACAACCATGGTGGCAACCGCCCACGCCCGCCGGGCAACGGCGGCAATGACGGCCGGCCGACCCGACCACCACCGCCGGTGAACGGCGGCGGCAACAAATCGCCGTGGCGCAATCTGGACAATCTGAGCCGGCCGCCGCCGCGTGCCAACAACCAGCCAATGCAGCGCGCCCAGCCCATGCAGCAGGCGATGCAGCGGCCTCAGCCTGCAGCGCGTCCGGCTATTCAGGCACGGCCGATGCCGGCCCGACAGCCGTCACAAACCCGGCAACCGAACGGCGCTCGCATCCAGGAACGATAAAAAGGTTGCAATTGGCGCAAATGCAGGCATTCTTGGCCCTACGGGTGACCGCTTGCGTCGCTTAGTGACCCAACCGGTCCCGCCCAGACAGTTCAATGTCGATGTCCGCCAGGAAATCTGGATCCCCCCTGTTCCGGCCCTGTCGGACATCGGCGCCTAATAAAGACAAAGCCCCGGCCTAGGCCGGGGCTTTGTCTTTCAACGCTTTCCCGCCAAGGCGGGCCCTGCTGGACTGCAAGGCCGGTAGTCCCCCGACTACCGGCCCCTGCTACCCCAACGTACGCTTCGGTCGGCCCCTGTTCCAATTCCGACCTTGTTGCGCCTATGTCGCATGCCACGTTGGGTGCAATGTATTAACTGCAGGTTGCGTGCCAACTTTAGGGTTGATGCGTACCTGATTGCGCTTGGCAGTAAAATCACCACATACGCCGTCACATCGTGGGAAATACCCATCTGACGGACTTCACACTTTCTGACCGATCTCACGCCCATGAGCGACTCCTTCTACCGTTACGACGTCATCGTCATTGGCGGCGGCCACGCCGGCACCGAGGCGGCGCTGGCTGCAGCGCGCGGCGGCGCCCGCACCCTGCTACTGACCCACAACGTCGAAACCGTCGGCGCGATGAGCTGCAACCCGGCCATCGGCGGCATTGGCAAGGGTCACCTGGTCAAGGAGATCGATGCGCTCGGCGGAGCGATGGCGCATGCCGCCGATCGCGCCGGCATCCAGTGGCGCACACTCAATGCCTCCAAGGGCCCGGCCGTGCGCGCCACCCGCTGCCAGGCCGACCGCAACCTGTACCGGATGGCGATCCGCGGCATCGTCGAGTCGCAGCCGAACCTGACCGTGTTCCAGGCAGCCGTCGATGATCTGGTGATTGAAGGCGACGCCGTGCGTGGCGCCATCACCCAGACCGGACTGACCTTCCACGCTGTTGCAGTCGTGCTCACCGCCGGCACCTTCCTGGCCGGCAAGATCCATATCGGCGAAACCCAATACACCGCAGGCCGCATGGGCGACCCGCCGGCGACCACGCTGGCCGCGCGCCTGCGCGAGCGCCCGTTCGTCATTGATCGCCTGAAGACCGGCACTCCGCCGCGCATCGACGGCCGTTCGCTGGATTACAGCGTGATGGACGAGCAGCCCGGCGACGACCCGCTGCCGGTGATGTCCTACCTCGGCGATGTCAGCGAGCATCCGCAGCAGGTCAGCTGCTGGATCACCCATACCAGCGAACGCACCCACGACATCATCCGTGGCGCACTGCACCGCTCGCCGCTGTACAGCGGCCAGATCGAAGGCATCGGCCCGCGTTACTGCCCGTCGATCGAAGACAAGGTGGTGCGTTTCGCCGAGAAGGACAGCCACCAGATCTTCGTCGAGCCCGAAGGCCTGGACGTGGTGGAGATCTATCCCAACGGCATTTCCACCTCGCTGCCGTTCGACGTGCAGCTGGAGCTGGTACGCAGCATCCGTGGCTTCGAGCAGGCGCACATCACCCGCCCAGGCTACGCCATCGAATACGACTTCTTCGACCCTCGCGGCCTGAAGAACACGCTGGAAACCCGCCAGGTCAATGGCCTGTTCTTCGCCGGCCAGATCAACGGCACCACAGGCTATGAAGAAGCCGGTGCGCAGGGCTTGTTGGCAGGCATCAACGCCGCCTTGCTCGTGCAGGGCAAGGACGGCTGGTGCCCACGTCGCGACGAAGCCTATATCGGCGTGCTGGTCGACGACCTGATCACCCACGGCACCAGCGAGCCCTACCGCATGTTCACCAGTCGCGCCGAATACCGGCTGCAGCTGCGCGAAGACAATGCCGACACCCGCCTGACCCCGACCGGCCGCAAGCTGGGCCTGGTCGATGATCGCCGCTGGTCCGCGTTCGAAACCAAGCAGACCGCCGTTGCCAGCGAGAGCGCGCGCCTGCGTGGCATCTGGGCAACGCCGGGCAATGCACTGGGCCGCGAAGTCGCCGAATCCACCGGCGTGGCAGTCAGCCGCGAAACCAATGTGCTGGACCTGATCAAACGCCCGGAACTGGACTACGCCAAGCTGATGCAGGTGCCCTCACTCGGACCGGGCGTCGCCGATGCGCGCGTGGCCGAGCAGGTGGAGATCAGCGTCAAGTACGCCGGCTACCTGGACCGCCAACGCGAAGAAATCGAACGCCAGCAGCGGCACGAGAACACTGCGATTGTCGAAGGCTTCGACTTCGCCTCGGTGCGTGGCTTGTCTGCCGAGGCATTGCAGAAACTGGAGCGCGTGCGTCCGCAGACCATCGGTCAGGCACAGCGCATTCCAGGCATGACGCCGGCAGCGATTTCCCTGCTGCTGGTACATCTGGAGCGGGCGCGACGCGGCAAGGTGGCTTGAGTTTTTGATTGGAGATTTTGGTGGCGGGGGCTTAAGAGCAACCCCTCCCCAGCCCTCCCCTGCGCTTCGCGCAAGGGAGGGGGCAGAAGCGGCGCTCCGCCAGCTGAGAGAACACGCGAAACAGCTCCCTCCCTTGCGCCGAAGGCGGAGGGGAGGGTTGGGGAGGGGTGCCTTTCGCGCGCACCCTGACTAGACTGCGTCTCCCGCTAAAGGAGCCGCAGAATATGGACATTCATCCGATCGACCCGGAAAAACGCCAAGCCGTACTCGCCGCGCTGGAACAGATCGAACGCCAGCACGATGTACGCGTGTTGATGGCCTGCGAATCCGGCAGTCGCGGCTGGGGATTCTCGTCGCCGGACAGCGACTACGATGCCCGCTTCATCTACGTCCATCGCCAGCCGTGGTACCTGAGCGTCAATGAACGGACCGGCCCGGGCGAAGCACAACGCGATGTGATCGAGCTGCCCATCGACGACGAGCTGGATATCAGCGGCTGGGACCTGCGCAAAGCATTGCGCCTGGTCTCCAAGTCCAACCCAACCCTGTCCGAGTGGCTGCGCTCACCCATCCACTATCGAGGTGACGCTCAGGCAATCTCAGAACTGCAAGCCGCGGTACAGCAGTTTCACTCGCCCCTGGGCAGCTGGTGGCATTACTTCAACATGGCCAGCGCCAATCATCGCGGCTATCTGAAAGGTGAGCGGGTACGCACCAAGAAATACCTTTACGTGTTGCGGCCGTTGCTCGCCTGTCAATGGATAGAGAACGAACCCACACCGCCGCCCATGGCTTTTGAGGACCTGCTCGATCGCCTGCTCCCCGAGGGCAAGGTGCGCAACGCCATTGATCAACTGCTGGTGACAAAGCGGCGCAGCGCAGAGGTAGCCGATGGCCCTCGCATCGCCCTCATCAGCGACTACATTGATGCCGAGCTTGCGCGGCGTAGCAATACACCGCCCCTGTTGACCGCAGGCCAAGGTGACGCCAACGCGCTTGACGGACTTTTCAGACAAATGCTCATTGCCCACGCACCGCGTTGAGATCTCACACTGGCAACAGCGACTATGATGTTGCTTGCCAAATTCGTTCCCCGAGGCGATCACCATGCCCGCACTGCGCCCCTTCCTGGATAAAACCCCCACCCTCGGCGAGCGCGTCTATATCGACGAAACCTGCACCATCATCGGTGATGTGCAGATTGGCGATGATGCGTCGGTGTGGCCGGGTACGGTGATCCGCGGTGATGTGAACTACGTCCGCATCGGTGCACGCACCAATGTGCAGGACGGCACCATCATCCATGTCAGCCACGAAAGTCCTTACAACAAGGGCGGCTACCCGACGCTGATCGGCGAGGGCGTTACTGTCGGCCACGGCTGCATCATCCATGCCTGCACCATTGGCGATTACTGCCTGATCGGCATGGGCGCGTGCATCCTCGATGGCGCGGTCATCGAGGCCAATGCCTTCATCGCCGCCGGTGCGGTGGTCGGACCGGGCAAGCTGGTGCGCAGTGGCGAGTTGTGGGCCGGCAACCCGGCACGGCTGATGCGCCAGCTCAGCGAGAAGGACATCGAGGGCCTGCGCTATTCGGCCGACCATTACGTCAGGGTCAAGGATCAATACCGCGGCATGCAGGGCTGAGCCAGCAGGCATTGTCGGCAAGCCCCCTGCGGGTGCACACTGCCGGCCCGGCGTGGGGACGCCTTTGAGGGTTTGACATGAAGTCGATGAAAAACGTGGCGCAGCGCCTGTTGGCGGCTGTGGCACTGCTGTGCGTGGTTTGCTTTTCCGCCTCCGCCCAGGACGCTGCCCAGCAAGAAGAGGGCATGAGTGCGGAGCAGTTCGAGCAGTCGCTGCAGTTCCGCAGCGGGCAGATCGAGGTACCCGAGGCACGGGCCCACTTCAATTTGAATGACGAGTTCCGCTATCTGGACAAGGCTGATGCGCGCCGGGTACTGGAAGACATGTGGGGCAACCCGCCCGATGACAGCGTGCTGGGCATGATCGTGCCGCGCAGCCCGAGCTTGAGCGAGCAGGACAGCTGGGCGGTGGTGGTGACCTGGTCCGACGATGGCTACGTGTCCGACGAAGATGCCAGCAAGATCGACTACGCCGACCTGCTCAAGACCATGCAGGCCGAGACCCGCGACAGCAACCCGGAGCGCATCAAGGCAGGCTATGGCTCGCTCGACCTGGTGGGCTGGGCGGTGCCGCCCCGCTACGAGGCAGGCAGCAAGAAGCTCTACTGGGCACGCGAGCTGGCCTTCAACGACCAGCCCGATCACACCCTCAACTACGACATCCGCGTGCTCGGCCGGCATGGCTACCTGAGCTTGAATGCCGTCTCGGGAATGTCGGAACTGGCACTGGTACGCGAGGGCATGGACAAGCTGCTGCCAATGGCCGAGTTCGACCAGGGCGCACGTTATGCCGATCACAACCCCAGCACCGACAAGGTCGCCGCCTATGGCGTGGCTACCCTGATCGGCGGTGGCTTGGCGGCCAAAGCCGGGCTGTTTGCCAAGCTCGGCCTGCTGCTGGCCAAGTTCTGGAAACTGCTGCTGATCGGCGTGCTGTTCCTCGGCGGTGCGATCAGGAAGCTGTTCGTGCGTGGCGACGACAACCGCACCGTGCGCTGAAACCCGCCCCACCCGGCCTGCCGCTGCCACCGGCGGGCTGGGTTTTCCTGCTGCCGCCAGCTAAAGTCAGCATTCTGATAGGGACGTAGCAGAGACACGAATGCCACAGGCATCCGTCCGGGCTGGACTCCGGGCTTCCATCCGCCGCATGCAGGACCACCAGCAGGTGCTGGAGCCAAGGCAATGAGCACAGCGCGGCCGATGCTGGACACCTATCGCGAGGTCATCACACCCGAGGGCGTGCCCTTGCAGTTGCCCGCTGCCGGTCCGGTGCCGCGTGCCCTGGCCTGGCTGATCGACCTGTGCGTGCGCTTTGGCGTGCTGATGGTGATGAGCCCATTGCTGGTCGCGCTGGGCGAATTCGGTAGCGGTCTTTATCTCGGGCTGATGTTCCTGATGTTCTGGGCCTACCCGATCGTGCTGGAGGTGTGGTTCGGCCGCACCTTGGGCAAGAAGGTGCTGGGCCTGCGCGTAGTCGCCCGCGACGGCGCACCGTTGGGCTGGATGGCGGCGATCGTGCGCAACCTGCTGCGCACTGTCGATGCGCTGCCATTTGGTTACGCGCTGGGCCTGGTCACCTGCCTGTTTGACGCGCATGGCCGGCGCCTGGGCGATCTGGTCGCCGGCTCGCTGGTAATCCATACCGTGCCACGTCCGGCCACGCCGCCAGCACGCATCGATACCGCACTCGCACCGCCGCTGCCCTTGCAGCCCAGCGAACAGGCTGCCTTGATCGCCTTCGCCGACCGCGCGCCGGCACTTTCACCAGGCCGTCAACGTGAGCTGGCCGACATCGCCAGTGGGCTGAGCCAGGATCGCGGCCAGGCTGGCGTAGTGCGTTTGTATGCAATGGCCAACTGGTTGCTGGGGCGGCGATGAGACAGGAACAGTTTGTCACCCGCTATCAGCACGAATGGCAGCAGTTCGAGGACTGGCTGCAACGCCGTGGCGAACGCACGCGGAAGCAGCGGCCCAGCATCGACCCCGACGTGCTGGGCGATGAAACCATCCCACAGCGCTACCGCCGCCTATGCCAGCAGCTGGCCTTGGCGCGCCGCCGTGGCTACAGCCCGCAGCTGGTGGAACAACTGCAGCAGCTGATGCAGCGCGGCCACAACCTGCTGTATCGCACACCGGCACCGCGCTGGCAGCGTGCGCTTGAATTCCTGTTCGCCGATTTCCCAAGCACCGTACGCAGCCAGGCAGGCGCGATGTGGGTGGCGTGCGCACTGTTCGCGATTCCGCTGGTCGGCATCTTCGTGCTGCTGCAATACAAGCCTGAGCTGATCCACATGCTGATGGATCCACGCGAACTCGCACACATTGAAAAGATGTATGACCCCGCGGCCGACAACCTGGGCCGCGACAGCGGCACCGACTGGGCGATGTTCGGCCACTACATCATGAACAACATCAGCATCGGCCTGCGCACGTTTGCAAGCGGCTTGCTGGCCGGTATCGGCACCATCCTGGTGCTGCTGTTCAACGGCATCACCATTGGTGCGGTGGCCGGGCACCTGCAGCAGATAGGCTCGGGCGATCCGTTCTGGCGCTTTGTGGTCGGGCACGCGCCATTCGAGCTGACCGCCATCGTCATTGCCGGTGGTGCCGGCCTGCAGCTTGGCCTGCGCCTGGTGGCACCAGGCCGCAAACGCCGCATCGATGCACTGATCGAAGGCGGCGTGATTGGCGCACGGCTGTGCCTGGGCGTGGCCTTCATGCTGCTGGTGGCTGCTTTCATCGAGGCGTTCTGGTCATCGATCGCATGGGTGCCGATGTGGGGCAAGCTCAGCGTGTCTGCCGTGCTGTGGACGGCAGTGCTGTTGTGGCTGTGGCGCGGCGGGCGTGGAGGTGACCATGCGGATTGACCAGCTTGATGTCGCTCTGCGTGCGCGTTCGCAATGGGAGGCGATGGAACTGGGCACCGCCCTGGTCCGCCGCCATGCCACCGCAATCTGGAGGCCCTGGGTACTGCTGACACTGCCGGTGTTTGCGCTGCTCAACCTGCTTGGCTGGTGGCTGGACAACTTCTGGGTGTCCAGTTTCATCCTGTGGTGGCTCAAGCCCGCGTTCGAACGTATCCCGCTGTATGTGATTTCGCGCGGCGCGTTTGGTGCCGAGCCCACTACCGGCCAGACTCTGCGCGCGCAGTGGAACTGGGGGTGGCGCGGTGTCGGCGCCTATCTCGGCTGGCGTCGACTCAGCCCTGCCCGCTCACTGCTGATGCCGGTCGATCTGCTGGAAGGTGGCGACGCCAGCCAGCGGCGCGGACGCCGGCATGCACTCGGCGGTGCCGCCTATGGTCACGCCACCCTGCTCACCTGGGTGTGCTGGCATTTCGAGGCCATGCTGCAATTTGCCGGTGTTGCCTTGATCTTCATGTTCGTACCGGTGGAGCTGCTGTCCGAGTCACTGCGAGCAACGTGGGAACTGATCGGCCAAGACACCCCCGCGTGGGCGTGGATAGGTTTCAACCTGCTGGCATGGTTGGCGATGACCATGATCAGCCCGTTCTACAGCGGCGCCGGCTTTGGCCTCTACCTCAACCGTCGCACCCAGCTGGAAGCCTGGGATGTGGAGATCGCCTTCCGTCGCCTGCGCGAACGACTGGCTGGGCTGGCGCCGATGCTGGTGTTGCTGCTGGCCGTATTCGCATTGCCATCGCTGCAGGCACGGGCGCAGGACAGCGCAGATACGCATGACGTCAGCAGCCACGGCAACCACAAAGCCGCGGACGAAGCGGGAACGGAATCCGCTACCGCGACCACGCCGCAACAGCTGTTTGGCGCTGCACCCGCCGATACCGCCGGCTTCCGCCAGGCTGCGGCACGTGCCTATGAAGACCCGCAACTTGGCGCCAAGCGCAGCGTCACCCGCTGGGTAAGGAAGGCATCGGACAAGAAGCCCGATACCGACGACAGCGACAACCCCGATCCCGGCCCGATCCTCGGTGCCATCGCCAAGTTCGCCGCGCTGATCAGCGAGAGCATCCTGTGGATCCTGCTTGGCGTGCTGCTGGTGGCGCTCGCCCTGACAGCGCGTTGGTGGCTGCCGTGGTTCCGCGGCGATGGCCGTCGCAGCCGTGACGTGCAGGCGCCTGCGTTGCAGGAAGCGCTGCAGCTGCCGGAAGTGCTGCCGCCGGACATCCTCGGCAGCGCGCGCCGGCTGTGGCGCGAAGGCAAGCCACGGCACGCGCTGGCATTGCTGTACCGTGCTTCGGTGGAAGTGCTGGTCGAACGCGGCAATACCGTGTTGCCGCCGGGCGCCACCGAAGCGCAATGCCTGCGTGCATCACGCAAGATGCCGCAGGAGGCAGATCGCAACCTGTTCGCACGCATGGTACGCATCTGGCAGTACGCCGCTTACGCCGGCCGTCTGCCCAGCGATGAAGAATTCGACGTGCTGATCAAGGAACTGCACCAGCAGTACGGGTGGCCGGCATGAACGCCGCCGTGCGCAATACGCTGGTGATCGTGCTGCTGGTGCTGGCCACATTGGTCGCGTTCTGGTTCGTCCGCAATTACGAGAAAGTCAGCGAAGAAGTCACCCTGCCTGCTTATGGCGAACCGACCTACAACGCGCTGTATGCGCTGCGCGAAGCCCTGATCCGCGACGGCAGCAAGGCCGAAACCCGGCGCCAGCTCGACCTGCCAGCCATGCAGCTGCAGCCCGGCGATACCGTGTTGATGCTTGATGACCCGCGCCTGCTCACGCCGGCGCAGGTCGAGAGCCTGCTGGACTGGCTGCAATTTGGTGGTCACCTGCTACTGCAGGCGCCCGATGCCGACGAAGACCTGGATGGTGATGAACAAGGCCTGCTGGAACGTCTTGGCGTGGTGACCAGCGAAGTCCCGGCGCGTTGCCAGATCTGGCAGGTCCCCGGCCAGGAATCCCACAACGAGTTCTGTAGCGGCAACCGCTTCACCCTCGCCGGGAAGGCCCGCGCCGAGCGCCGCTGGGCCGATGCAGACGACGATGGCACGCTGGCCTATGCGCGCCTGCGTTACGGCCTGGGCCGGGTGGATGTGCTGGGCGACATGGATTTCCTGCTCAATGGCAGCGGCGAGCGCGACACCGGCCTGCGCGACATCCCGCACCGCGACCTGGCCCGCCTGGTGCTGTCACCCAACTACGGCAAGGGCACCACCCACCTGATCTATGCGATGGAGCTGCCATCGCTGTGGAAGACGCTGTTCCAGCGTGGTTGGCCGGTATGGGTGCCGTTGCTGCTCGCGCTGCTGGCGTGGCTGTGGATGCGCTGCCAGCGCTTCGGCGCCCTGCTGCCCTCGCCGCGCGAAGACCGTCGCTCGCTGCTGGAGCATGTGCGCGCCAGCGGCGAGCACCTGCACCGCTACCGCAAGTCACCGCTGTTGTACGACGCCGTGCGCCAGGCCTTCCTCACCCGCCTGCGCCGTCGCGCACCGGTGGCTGCCGCGCTGACTGGCGACGCCCAGGCACAGGCCATCGCCGATCACCTGCAGTGGCCGATCGGCCGTGTGCAGACCGCATTGCAGATTCCCCCTTCGCAGGACGACGTGGCCCTGCGCGACCGCATCCGCTTGCTCATCCAGATGAGAAACCAGCTATGACCGACGAGCTCACTCCGCCCGCCCTCCCCGGCGATGCACCCGCGCCGACGCCTGCTCCTGCGCCGGTCAACACGGACCTGATTGAACGCGTCGAGCGCATCCGCGACGCGGTAGGCCATGCCTTCATCGGCCAGAGCGACGTACTGGACCAGATCCTGATTGCCTTGCTGGCCGGTGGCCACGTACTGATCGAAGGCGTACCCGGACTGGGCAAGACACTACTGGTCCGCGCACTGGCACAGGCGCTGGAGCTGGAGTACGCACGCGTGCAGTTCACCCCCGACCTGATGCCCAGCGACGTCAGCGGCCACGCGGTGTACGACCCCAAGACCGAGAGCTTCAAGATCCGTCGTGGCCCGGTGTTCACCAACCTGCTGCTGGCCGACGAAATCAACCGCGCCCCGGCCAAGACCCAGTCCGCGCTGCTGGAAGTGATGCAGGAAGGCCAGGTCACCATCGAAGGCAAGGGCTTCTCGCTGACCCCGCCGTTCCTGACCATGGCCACGCAGAACCCGGTCGAGCAGGAAGGCACCTATCCGCTGCCGGAAGCACAGCTGGACCGCTTCCTGCTGAAGGTGCTGATCGACTACCCACAGCTGGAAGACGAGAAGCAGATGGTGCAGGCCATCACCACCGGCCGCACCGCCAGCGACTTCAACCTCAGCCAGGTGCCGCGCGTACTCAGCGGCGCCGATGTGGTGGAACTGCAGAAGGCAGTTGCCGCGATCACCGTTGACCCGCAGGTAATCGATTACGCCGTGCGCATTGTCGCGGCGACCCGCAAGTGGCCCGGTATCGCCCTGGGCGCAGGCCCGCGCGGCAGCATCGCGCTGGTGCGCGCCGCCCGCGCACAGGCGGTGCTGTCCGGCCGCGATTTCGTCACCCCGGACGACGTGCGTGAGATCGCCAAGCCGGCACTGCGCCACCGCATCGCGCTGGCCCCGGAACTGCAGATCGAAGGCCAATCCGCCGACGACGCCCTGACCGCCCTGCTCGCCAAGGTGGAGGCGCCGCGCAAGTGAGCAACGCGGCAAGAAGCGCCAGCATGCCAAACGAAGCCCTTGCCTCAGTTCCTGCCCTTGCGCGCGCAGCGCAAAGGGGAGAGCTGGAGAGGGGTGCTCTGGCTCCTGCCCCCTCCCTTGCGCGCGCAGCGCGAAGGGGAGGGCTGGGGATGGGTGCCGTAGCTCCTGCCCCCTTCCTTGTGCGCGCAGCGCGGAGGGGAGGGTTGGGGAGGGGTGCCGTAGCTCCTGCCCCCTCCCTTGCGCGCGCAGCGCGGAGGGGAGGGTTGGGGAGGGGTGCTTCGGTTTTTGCTTTCGCTCGTCCATGCCAAGCGCAAAATTTCCAAACAACCAGGGCCACGCAGTGAGACCCGCTCCCCTACTGATCACCTTGCTGGTGCTCTGGGGCCTGCTAGGCCTGCCAGTCGCCCTGCACTACCTGCCCATGCAGGCATGGACCATCAGTGCTGCGGCTATTGCCCTGCTTGCCCTGATCGACCTCGCGTTGCTCTGGCGCAAACCCAGCCCGCAGGTGCGGCGCGAACTCCCTGACTCCCTCGCCCTGGGTGTCGAACGCGAAACCTGGCTGCAGCTGGATTCCTACGGCAAGCAGCGCGTTGACGTATTCGACCTGCTGCCGGATGGCTGGAACAGCAACGGCCTGCCACGCAGCCTGAAACTGGGCAAAGCCAGCGAAACCCGTTTCAGCTACCGCTTCACCCCGGCCAACCGCGGCACCTTCGTGTTTGATGGTGTGCACCTGCGCCTGCATTCACCACTGCGCCTATGGCGGCAACAGCGCACCGTCGGCACAGAGCAAACCGTGCGTGTTTACCCCAACTTCGCTCCACTCACCCGCTTCGCCCTGCTCAGCGCGGAGATGGCATCACGACTGGTAGGTGCGCACCTGAAGCGCCGTCGTGGCGAAGGCACCGACTTTCACCAGATGCGCGAGTACCGCGTCGGCGACAGCCTGCGCCAGATTGACTGGAAGGCCACGTCACGTGCACGCAAACTGATCTCGCGTGAATACCAGGACGAAAAGAACCAGCAGCTGGTGATGCTGATCGACACCGGCCGGCGGATGATGGCCGACGAGGGCGGGTTGTCGCATTTCGACCACGTGCTCAACGCCTCGCTGGTGGTGTCGTATCTGGCGCTGCGCCAGGGCGATGGCGTCGGCTTGTTCGCCAGCGGCGGTGACAGCCGCTGGGTCGCACCGAAGCGCGGTATGGGCGCGATCGACAGCCTGTTGCGCGCCAGCTATGACCTGCAGCCCAGGCCGGTAGCTACCGACTATCTCGCCGCAGCCACCGAATTGTCGCTGCGGCAATCACGGCGTAGCCTGGTGATGCTGGTCACCAACGTCCGCGATGAAGACATCGAAGACCTGTTGGCCGCCGTGCGCCTGCTGCAGAAGCGGCATCTGGTCTGCGTAGCCAGCCTGCGCGAGCGCGAACTGGACCAGGCCTTGGCACGCGATGTGGAAACCGTACCCGAGGCGATACAAGCCGGCGCAATTGCCGCTTACCTGCAGCAGCGCAGCGATGCCCATGAAGCACTGCGTAGCCATAGAGTGATGGTGCTGGACGTCACCGCTGAAGAACTGCCTGCAGCCTTGGTCGAACGCTACCTCGCAGTAAAGCGCGACGGCCTGCTGTAACCGGCTTCGCGGCTGACGCCGCTCCCACAAGAAAAGCCGAGCATGGCTCGGCTCTACGCTTTTGCCCCCTCCCTTTCGCGCAGCGAAGGGGAGGGTTGGGGAGGGGTTGGTTTTGCCGCTGCTGATGTTGCGCAAGCTTCGCGGCTTACGCCGCTCCCACAACACAAACAGCCCAGCAACTACTTACAGATAGATCCGCGTTGTGCCCTGCGGCGCATCATCAATGATGGCGTGCGGCAGGAAGCGGGCGCTGTCGCGGGTGATGCGGCTGTTGTCTTCACGGATGCCAACGCCGCAGGCACGGTCGCCTACGATCCAGCTACCCACCAACGGGTAGTTGCCGTCAAACACCGGCAGCGCATGGAACGCCTGACGAATGCTCGGCCCGTTGTACGGCCCTTCGCTCTCCTGCCAGCTACCGTCGCTCATGTGCATCGCCACATTGGCGCCCTCGCGCGAATGCAGCGGCTTGCGCACCCAGCCGGCCGGCAAGGCACTGCCATCGTCGAAGTAGGACTCCAGCAGATTCGGGTGACCGCGGTGACGTTCCCACAACAACGGCAGGATGCCCTTGTTGCTCAGCACCGCCTTCCATGCCGGCTCCAGCAACTGCACGCCCGACCGTGGCAAGGCTGCGCCGAATTCCTCGCGCATCAGGTCTTCCAGCGGATACAGCTTGAACAGGCTGCCGATCACCACATCATCCAGATCGGTAAAGCGCCCATCAGCCGACAAACCGATATCCTCGATGGCAAGCGCCGACGCATGCAGCCCGGCCTGTGCCGCGCAATCGCGCAGATAGGCGACCGTGCCCTGGTCTTCCTCGGACTCCCCCACCGCGCTGAAATACAGCGGCGGCGGCAGCCGCGAGGTCAACTCGGCGAAGCGCTCCACCAGGGTCTCGTGGATGGAGTTGAACTGATCGGCCTGCTGCGGCAATGCGCCACGGTTACGTTGGTCTTCCAGCCACTGCCATTGGAAGAACGATGCTTCGTACAGCGAGGTCGGCGTGTCGTAGTTCAGTTCGTACAGCTTGGCTGGCCCGTTGCCGTCGTAGGCGAAATCCAGACGACCGTATAGATGCGGATCACGGCGGCGCCAGCTTTCGGCGATCCAATCGCGGAATGCCTCGGGGATGGCCAGCTGCGCCATCAACGCATCGCTGCCCACAACCTCGCCCACCAGATCCATCGCCATCGCGTGCAGCTCGGCGCTGGGGTCTTCGATATCGTTCTCGATCTGGCGCAGGGTGAACGCGTAGTACGCGCTTTCATCCCAATACGGTGCACCGTCGATGGTGTGGAAGCGGAAGCCCGCCTCCGCAGCACGGGCCTTCCAGTTGCCGCGTTCGGCAATTGCAACGCGTTTCACTGCATCAACCGCCGACGCTGCTGCGGCCGCCGCTACGCGCACCAAAACCACCACGGCTGGCGGTGACGGCGCGGTTCGGGGTGGCGTTGACCGGAGCCAGGCCAGCCTTGCCAGCACCAATGCCGCTGCCGGTGTTCAAACCGCCGGTGCCGCCCGGTGCGGCCGGCTTGGCCCAACCATTGGCCTTGTCCTTGAACGCAGGCTGCGATGCCGGCGGTGCGGCCACGGCGCCACGGCTGCCATTAAGCATCTGCGACATGAAGAAGCCCATCATCATCGGGCCGATGAACGAGGTGCCGGCGCTCGTCTGCTGCTGTACGCACTGCTCGGCCGGATACTCCTTGGCGCACTCTTCCTTGCTGGCGTACTTGGGCGCGGCATCGGCCGACTGCTGCTGCGCGGTGGCAAACGCCTCGCGGCAGCTGGACGGATTGCCGGTGGCTTCGCTGCAGGCTTCCACCGAGGTGTACAGCCCTTCCTGCACCTGCACCGTTTCTTCCTTCTGGCAGGCGGTCAGCAGCAGCGGCACGGCGCTCATCAGCACCAGTGCGGTGGCCTTGGATCGCTTCATGGTCGGTTCCCCGTCAATTTGATTCCCAATAATGCCCGATGCAGGCGGCAAGGCGGAAACCGGAAAACTCCCGAAACTGAATCGGTTTTCAGCTGATGCCTGGAAAGGCCTTGGGGTGCCTGGGTTTGAGCTTTTTTCTGCTTGCTTCGCTATTCAGCGCGTCGGCGATGGTGGTGGTGTGTTGGAAGAGCCAAAACCAAAGGCACCCCTCCCCAACCCTCCCCTGCGCTACGCGCAAGGGAGGGGGTAAAGGCGGCTCGCTCGCGGCCTGAACGAGCGCAGCAAACAGCCCCCTCCCTTGCGCGCAGCGCAGGGGAGGGTTGGGGAGGGGTGCCTTTGAGCTTTGGACTTTAGCTTTGGCCTTGGCTTCGCCTGACCCCGCTCTTCCCACCAGCCCCACCAGCCCCACCAGCCGCCAATCGACCTGCCACTCAACCGCCCCACTCCACCCCACAACCACCGCAAACCAATGGTTGCAGCTGCAACCGGGAACTTGATGCAGAATCAATCGCACTGCACTTCTGCCAGCCCGTTCCAGCTCGCCCCCATGCCCGAATACCGCTCTAAAACCTCCACCGCCGGCCGCAACATGGCCGGCGCCCGCGCCCTGTGGCGTGCCACCGGCATGACCGATGGCGACTTCCACAAACCCATCGTCGCGGTGGTCAATTCCTTCACCCAGTTCGTGCCCGGCCACGTGCACCTGAAGGACCTTGGCCAGCTCGTGGCGCGCGAGATCGAAGCAGCCGGCGGCGTGGCCAAGGAATTCAACACCATCGCCGTGGACGACGGCATCGCGATGGGCCATGACGGCATGCTGTACTCGCTGCCCAGCCGCGAGATCATCGCCGACTCGGTCGAATACATGGCCAATGCCCACTGCGCCGATGCGCTGGTGTGCATCTCCAACTGCGACAAGATCACCCCCGGCATGTTGATGGCCGCACTGCGCCTGAACATTCCCGCGGTGTTCGTTTCCGGCGGCCCGATGGAAGCCGGCAAGACCAAGCTGGCCGACCACAAACTCGACCTGATCGACGCGATGGTTGCTGCCGGCGATGACAAGGTCAGCGACGAGCAGGTGGCCGCGATCGAACGCAGTGCCTGCCCAACCTGTGGTTCCTGCTCGGGCATGTTCACCGCCAATTCGATGAACTGCCTGACCGAAGCACTGGGCCTGTCGTTGCCTGGCAACGGCACCGTGGTGGCCACGCACAGCGACCGCGAGGCGCTGTTCAAGCGCGCCGGTCGACTGATCGTCGAGCTCTGCCATCGCTGGTACGGCGGCGAGGAAGCCAACGTATTGCCGCGCGGCGTCGCCACCTTCGAAGCGTTTGAAAATGCGATGACGCTGGACATCGCCATGGGCGGTTCCACCAATACCATCCTGCACCTGCTGGCCGCCGCACAGGAGGCCGAAGTGGCCTTCGACCAGCGCGATATCGATCGCCTGTCGCGACGTGTTCCGCAGCTGTGCAAAGTGGCGCCGAACACGCAGAAGTACCACATCGAAGACGTGCACCGCGCTGGCGGCATCATGGCCATCCTCGGCGAGTTGGCGCGTGGCGGCCTGCTGCATACCGATGCATCCACCGTGCACAGCCGCACACTTGGCGATGCCATCGCGCAATGGGATGTTACCCAGACCCAGGATCAGGCCGTCCATCAGTTCTACAAGGCTGGTCCTGCAGGTATCCCCACGCAGGTGGCTTTCAGCCAATCCACGCGTTGGCCGTCGCTGGATGTGGACCGTGCCGAAGGCTGCATTCGTGACGTTGCCCATGCGTTCTCCAGCGAAGGCGGCCTGGCTGTGCTGTACGGCAATCTCGCCGCCGATGGCTGCGTGGTGAAGACCGCCGGCGTGGACGAATCCATCCACGTGTTCGAAGGCAATGCCCGCGTCTATGAAAGCCAGGACGCCGCAGTGAAGGGCATCCTCGGCAACGAGGTACAGGCCGGCGACGTGGTGGTGATCCGCTACGAAGGCCCGAAGGGCGGTCCCGGCATGCAGGAAATGCTGTATCCGACCAGCTACCTGAAATCCAAGGGCCTGGGCAAAGCCTGTGCGCTGCTCACCGACGGCCGCTTCTCCGGCGGCACCTCCGGCCTGAGCATCGGCCACTGCTCGCCCGAAGCCGCAGGTGGCGGCACCATCGGCCTGGTGCGTGACGGCGACCGCATCCTGATCGACATCCCGCAGCGTGGCATCAACCTGCTGGTGGACGATGCCGAACTCGCACGCCGCCGCAGCGAACAGGATGCCAAGGGCTGGAAGCCGGCCGAGGCACGCCCACGCAAGGTAAGCACCGCACTGAAGGCCTATGCCCTGCTCGCCACCAGCGCCGACAAGGGCGCCGTGCGCGACAAGGCGCTGCTGGACGGTTGACCGTGCAAGCGGGCGCGGCAGAATGTGGCCATGAACACGGCCACCCCCTGCCCGCCCCCGCTGCCTGCCACCGCCAGCTGCTTGTGGAATGGCCACCCGTATCGGGTGACGACTGCCGAGCTGGGGGCTTATGTGGATGCCCACCTTCCCGCACTGCTGTGGGACTTCGACATCCACGCCGAGCGTATCGACCCCGACGGCATCGTGCTGGACGAAGACGATCTTCCGCCCGATGCGCTGCACCTTCGTGTGCATGACTGCCCGGCTTTCAGCAGCGGCCCAGGCGCAGTGACGCACTGGAACGACATCACCGGCATGCAGATCAGATTCGCCAGCAAGGACGAACCCGAAGTGCTGCTCTACACCGGCGAGCACCTTGCCCTCGACAACGGCGGCTTTGCGCTGAGTGAGCGCGGCGGCCAGCTATGGATAGCGCTCAACGGCCATTGCGAAGGCATGCATGGCCCGGCAAGGATCGAAATGCTCGCGCCGTTGACGTTCACCACCATTGCCTGCGGGCGCCGCGATCAGGCCCAGGCCCGCGAACACATCGCAACCGTGGTTGACCCCGACCACTACGCATTCGAATGCGACCAGTACGGTGTTGCACGCTTCCGCCCGGTTCACACGCGCTGATCGTCAAGCCCACGGGTGCTTTCCAGCACCGACAAAGCCGGCACCGGCAGCCGATCCAAGGGACTGAGCACGGCACCGGCACCGCGCCCCAGTACATGCGTGTAGATCTGTGTCGTGGCGATGTCCTTATGGCCCAGCAGCTCCTGCAAGGTACGGATGTCGCAGCCCGCGTCCAGCAGATGGGTGGCAAAACAGTGCCGCAGGGTATGGCAGCTGGCCGGCTGCAGGATTGCCACCTGCAAGCGCGCCTGCTTGATCGCCCGCTGCAGCACTTCCTCACTGAGATGATGGCGGCCACGCCGCCCCGTGCGTGGGTCGCGGGACATCCTGTGCGAAGGGAACAGGTATTGCCAGCCCGGTTGTACGTCAGCTGATGGGAACTTCCTTGCCAAGGCATTCGGCAGATGGACCCGCCCCACGCCTGCAGCAAGATCGCATTGATGCTGAAACAACACCTGCTCGCGCTGCTGCAGCAAACGATCACGCAGCGACACGGGCAGCGGAACACGCCTATCCTTGTTGCCCTTGCCGGCACGCACGCAGATCTCACTGCGCGCGAAGTCCACATCCTTGATCCGCAAGCGAAGGCATTCCATCAGTCGCATGCCGGTGCCATACAGCAGGCGCGCCATCAGTGCAGTGACACCTTCCGGGATTGCCGACAACAGCCGGGCAACATCCTCCACGGGCAGAACGACGGGCAAACGTTTGGGGCGCTTCGCACGCACAACGTCCTGCAACCATGGCAGTTCCATCCGCAGCACCTCGCGATAGAGGAACAGCAACGCCGCCAACGCCTGGTTCTGGGTGGCTGGCGCCACCTTGTCTTCCGTCGCCAGCCGGCTGAGGAATGCCGCAACTTCATCACCGCCCATCTCGCGGGGATGGCGCTTTCCGTTGGCCAGAATGAACCGCCTGATCCACCCCAAATAGGCCTGCTCGGTACGGATGCTGTAGTGCCGCAAACGAATCTGTGCCCTAACGCTATCCAGCAATCGCGGCGGCTGCGCCGGTGTTACACCGCTTGGAACAGGGTCGTAACGCATATGGCCGCTCCCAAGCGGTAGTTTCTGGGAAGCATGCAGTGCAGCTTTGGTTGCCCCTATCGGCTAAATCCATGATTCAACGTGGGAATTTCTCAGTTTGAAAGCGGCAAGAAAACAAGGATACTCTGCGCTACACCGCTGTTAGGCGGTCCAATACGAGTTAGGCGGCGGTGTGTTGGTTGGCTAGCCCTTCTTCTTTCGGCAGCAACACCGGCAAGTCACTGGTCGGCTCCGGGTAACAGTTCCAACTGTTCCTGGCAGCGGCAAGCCCGCCACTTCGTCTTACGCTTCACTGCTCTAGCGCAATCATTTCATCGCACTTCGGCGGCAACGCTCGGAAAATTTTCCCAGGCAAGCTCCATCCCGCAAGCTGTGGCATGATCGGATCGCGTTTGGTTGCACCAGCAAGGCAGCATTGGCCCGGGGAGCGGTAAGGGTCACCGCCGCCTAACAGTTCATTCAAGCCGACGCCGCTTCGCGGCGCGGCTTAATTCCAGAGTTAGAGCCCTATGATCTGGTCTCTGTTTGCCAAGAAAAAAGCCAATGAGACGCGAAGCATCGTCGATGCGGTCGAGCTCTTGAGTACGGATCCCAGTGCTCGTAGTCGCAGTGCGTTCTACGATTCGCTAAAGACTGGGCAGCTCTTTATCGCGTCCCGTGGCGTTCCCCAGAGCTGGGAGGAAGGACCACTGACATTGCAACAAGCAGCAGCTATACCTGTACTGACTACATCCTCCCCGGACGGAGGCGAGGCACTATTGGCCTTCACCAGCCACGCAGAGGCGCTACGTCGCGCCACAACAGTTCTCACGTTCTCAATGGAAGCAAAGGACGTTCTATACCTCGTCCTAGAAAACAATCTATCAGGCTTAATAGTTAATCCTGCCGGCCCTTGGGCCGGCGTTCCCACCGCAGACATCCATGCAATCCTCGGACATCCCCTTGCCGGGCTCTAACAGTTCATTCAAGCCGAACCCGCTTCGCGGGTCGGCTTAATTCCAGAGTTAGCCGTCAAATCATGCGCATCGGCACTGAAAAAGAACATACAGACCTCGTTGTACTTGAGAGAGTACCGAACGAGGGCGACCTGCGCGTCCAAGTCAGTGTCACCTTGGGCGCGTTCCGTGGCACATACGATTCCGTTTGGCTGGAACAACCAGCCCTGTCCGATTTCGTCGAGAGCCTAGCCTCTCTTGAGCGCACTCGCTCCGGCGAGGCTTTGCTACAAAGTGCCACCCCAGAAGAGTTTTCCATCAAGCTAAGATCGCGAGACAACTTGGGGCACTTGGTTGCAGAGGTCTCCCTTCAACGCTATCAGTACAGCGGCCCAACATACTGGCCCACAAAGGTATCCGGCGGGTTTGAGCTGGAGCCGACCGAGTTGCCAAAGATCTTCAGCCAGTTCCGCGCCCTGGTTGCCGGCTAACAATTCATTCAAGCCGAAGCCGCTACGCGGCTCGGCTTAATTCAGGCGTTAGGCGTCATGGACCCATTCCGGCGGTTGTTCGAAAAGCCAGCTTCAGCCTCTCTGCACTCTGCACTACAAGAATGCGGCGACGTGATTTCCGTGTTAATGAAGGGCACCGCCTCGACTAAGCCCTACTTTGAAGGAGCCGACTTTCCGCTAGAGGAACTGTCTCAAACAAGTGAGTTTGAGGTCGCACTTTCCAAGCTCGGCCAGGTCTGTGCCTCACGGCGCGCCGCATCAGCACTGGATCGCTTGGAGTTCGAGGGGTCACTTACATCTTTGCTTGTTCAGGGCGGGTGCCATGGCCAGGGGAGCCTGCCAAAGCAAGAAGGCAGGCATCTCGTGGAAAATGGAGTGGCCGCGCTCTTCCCGGAGCCATTTGATGAACTTCTGGTCCTCCGCATGGATGATCCAGAATGGTCAGTACTTACCAGCCAAGCTACGATTTCCAAGTCGTACTTTTGTTGGCAGGGCGCCAGAGGTTTATGGTGGTTTCTTTGCGTCACCGACTTCGATTGACGCCTAACAGTTCATTCAAGCCGACGCCGCTTCGCGGCGCGGCTTAATTCAAGAGTTAGGGGGCTGTGTGAGCTGGTGGCGTGGTCAAAACCTTGAAGGCCCGATGCACGGACCTGATGGCCGGTCATGGCACTTCCTTGTCTGGCATGGCTCACTAAACAACGGTTACTCGCAGCGCATCTTCTTCTGGGACGAGGGAAGGTCAGAAACAGGCCTCGTTGAGCTAGTTGATGGTGATACTTTGTACATCACTAAGATTCGCGACCGTCAACGCAAAATTGCACGCGATGCTGCATATCGCGCAAGGTGGCTTCAGCCATTGGAGTTCCCGATTGAGCGTCACTGGCCAGCCCCCTAACAATTCATTCAAGCCGAACCCGCTTCGCGGGTCGGCTTAATTCCAGAGTTAGCCCAAATGGACTCAGTCGAGGAACATCCACATTCGTTTCCAGCATCCGATTGGCCATTCTCAGAGCCGACCAACCTAGCTGCGTTCACCACAACCAAGGTGCTACGCGAGGGCTATCCCGTCCTGTTGGTCAGTCACGATCACGACGGTGATTGGCAGTTCCTTTGCGGTACCACCAATGATAGTGCCCATGGCGCCATCGTCTGCCTCGGTTGTGCGTATCAAGAGGACCGGAGCGTTGGAGAGTTGGCTGATCTTCCGATTGGCTGGCAGGCTTGGCGGGATTCCGTTGGCGCACCTTGGGAACGTCTTCCGCGTGAGCCAGATCCGGATGAGGGCTAACAGTTCATTCAAGCCGAACTCGCTTCGCGAGTCGGCTTAATTCCAGAGTTAGGGCACATGGAAAGCTCCGCTCGCATATCGCTTGATGATCTCTCAGATGTCCGCAAGGCCGTTTCGGCCATGCGTTCACGGTCAATTCTTGCCGCAGGTGTGGGCGGAGTCATCTTCAGCTCTTTCGTAGTCGCGGCATGGCTTTGGCTGCATCCTAGCGAGGTTTCCGCAGCCATTTTCCTAGCAGTCGTCACCTACCTTCTGTTCGGCCTGCCACTATTGGTGCATTGGGTGCGGCACTGGCGCAGGATCTATCAGCGCCTTGCGGACATTGAGCTACGAGTCCAAGCTGGTGAGGTCGTGTACGGGTCGCAAGTGCAGTTCCCCTAGCTTGTGGCCTAACAGTTCATTCAAGCCGAACCCGCTGCGCGGGTCGGCTTAATTCGAGAGTTAGGCACCAATGGAAGGCCATCTACCCACTCAGCCAATGCCCTATGTCTGGGCAGACTTCAATGCCTGCGGCTGGGCCGGTGGCGGCGACGAGAGCATCTACGCCTTAGATAAGGATGCGCTTGCTGCAATGCCGGCCAGAGATCGCACGACGGTCTTTATCTGGTGTGGCGACGAGTCCGGCACCATCCTTGGCTGTGTTGCATTGCTTCAGCACATTACGCTCGGCGCTTTTACTGGGTGGCGTGCTGTGCCTGTTCCTGGCACATTCTATCGTGGCCCAATACCTGCGCATCTAGATGGCGGGCTTGGTGCCTAACAGTTCATTCAAGCCGACGCCGCTTCGCGGCGCGGCTTAATTTCAGAGTTAGGCGGCGGTGCGTCGGGTTGGCTGGCCCTTCTCCTTTCGGCAGCAACATCGGCAAATCACCGGTCGGCTCCGGGTAACGGTTCCAACTATTCCTGGCAGCGGCAAGCCCGCCACTTCGTCTTACACCTCACTGCTCTGCCGCAATCATTTCATCGCACTTCGGCGGTAGCGCTCGGCAAGGTTTCCGGGGCAAGCTCCATCACGCAAGCTGTGGCATGATCGGCTCGCATTGGGTTGCACAAGCAAGGCAGCATTGGCCCGGGGAGCGGTAAGGGTCACCGCCGCCTAACAGTTCATTCAAGCCGAAGCGGCTTCGCGGTTCGGCTCAATTCAGGCGTTAGGCGCGATGACCACTGCTACGCAAAGAGAAATGCGGAAGTCCGACCTAGCCGTTCTGGCAGCACTTGTAGCCCTCGCCATCGCAGGAATCTTATTTAGGGATGCAATTGGGCTGATTGGATTCCTTGTTCTTCTACTCGCCGCGCTGATACAACTAGTACGAGTCGTTTTCTTCATGGGAAGCCGAAAGAAGCTTAAGGATTTATGGGACGCGCTTCGAGATGCAATCTGGGGACTTTGAATTCACAGCCAGCATGGCTTTCGCGCCTGACAGTTCATCCAAGCCGAACCCGCTTCGCGGCCCGGCTTAATTCCAGAGTTAGAGGGCAGAGATAGTGCGTCGCAAGATCATTCAGGACTTCGCCAACACTCTTTGCCAAATGCTCGTCGGCTGGCGTATGGGCGACGATCTTGAGGCACTTGCAGGGCTACCTGACGGCACCCTTCTTGTCGATGTTCTTGCAGGCACTGCATCTCACGACATCGCGGGCAACATCCAACTCCGCGTCGCTGGCGAGCTACAGTCTTGGCTCTCCCATCGACTAAGCATCAACCGAATACCGGCTCATTCCATTTCATCTGCAACGGTAGCGGCGGAGATCCGCACAGGTCGTCTGGATACGAATCGTGCACGTATCGTCTCCTTTGACTTTTCAGTTCACTCTGCAATTTCCACAGACGAGTGCAGTTATACGAGCGAGCTGCAGGAGGTTCACCGCTGGCACTCGCGACTACCCACTAACAATTAGTTCAAGCCGACCCCGCCACGCGGGTCGGCTTAACTCCGGACTCTGGCCGCGCATGAAAAGCTCTGCAATCGAGATGTTCGATTCTTCGGTACACCGAAACCACATGCCTGACGTTCCAGCGCCTGAGCCTGCTCGAGAGGTACTTGTTATTGCAATCGCCAAGTTCAGGCTAGAGTTCTTATCAAATGCTCAGCTTGAGGCTGCGATCGCCTACTTCCGGAAACCCTCCAACTCTACGCGTCAGTGTTCTACTGGCGGCGACCACTGGGAATTTCAGCCTTGGCAGAGCCGGCTACCCGCCGGTATCAACAATGCACATAACCGGCCAAAGGTGCTCGCAGCGTTGGTCGCAGCCAGACCCTTGGCAAATGCACGCCTGCCGTAGGCATGCGTCGCGGCCTAACAGCTCATTCAAGCCGGCACTGCTACGCGTCGCGGCGCGGCCTAATTCCGTAGTTAGGGCACCATGAAAGTTCTCATCCATCTGACCTTTCTTTCTCTGCTCATCTCCAGCCCTTGCATGGCTCAGTCCATGGCAGAACAATGGGACGCTCGCGTCATAGAGAACCTGGTTTCTGCCGGATCGAACGTTTCAAAGCCGCATAACATTGATTTCTTCATGTTCGTACCAACCGAAAGAAAAGCCAAGGCTGCGGCTGCGGATATGGAGCAACTCGGCTACACCATCAGTTCGATAGATCGCGTGTCCGGAGAGTCTCAATGGCAAATTCATGCTACCCGTAAGATGGTGCCACAGCTGGATGCAATGACCGCGACGACACGTGCTCTTGAGGCAGTAGCGACCAAGCATGGAGGTGACTACGATGGCTGGGGCACGGGCGTAGTGAAATAGCGCCCTGACAGTTCATTCAAGCCGAACTCGCCTCGCGAATCGGCTTAATTCCAGAGTTAGACCACGGGAGCAGCATGGCTACTGACCTAGACTTCATCGAGTACGTCACGGAGCAAGCTGGCCTGGGCAGTCGCCTCACATCCAAAAAGATGTTCGGTGAGTACGCGCTCTACCTGGACGGAAAAGTGGTCGCTTTTGCTTGTGACAACAGTCTCTTCATCAAACCCTCGGCTGCGGCCGCCGCGCTGGCACCAAGCCTGCCGCAGCGGCCACCGTATCCAGGTGCAAAGGACTATCCTGTAGCCGATGAGGTGCTGGACGACACCGATGCGCTACGGCACCTCATTACAGAGACCGCCAAGCTCATGCCGGCGCCAAAACCTGCCAAACCACGGAAAACAACAGCCGGCAGCAGGCGCAGTCGCAAGGCCGTGCCCTAACAATCATTCAAACTGAATCAGCTCCGCGGCACGGCTTGATTCAGGTGTTAGGCGGCACAACAACCAGTAGCGCATTCCAATGAACCCGCAAAAGTCTCAACCATCACTTCAAGGTTCCTGCCATTGCGGATCAGTGCGCCTTGCTTTGCCTGCCGCACCCGAGACGGCAACGAGCTGTAACTGCTCGTTATGCAGGCGCACAGGAGGACTGTGGGCCTTCTACGAGCTTGGCTCGGTTTCCATCCAAGGCCACCCGGAGAACACGGAAAGCTACATCTGGGGCGATCGGACCCTGACGAACTATCGGTGCAGGACTTGCGGCATCTCCACCCACTGGGAGCCAATTGAACCGACGCCGGGTGCTCGCCACGGGGTGAACCTACGGAACTTCGAGGCTGAGCTCTTGGGGTCGGTCACAGTCAGGCGCTTCGATGGCGCAGACACGTGGGAGTTCCTGGATTGAGCACTTGCCACTTTCCACATTGGGCGCACGTGAGTTCGCAGGTGCCGCCTAACAATTCATTCAAACCGAAGCCACTTCGCGGCGCGGCTTAACTCAGAGCGTCAGGCAGCAGGAGATGGTTGATGGCACTTCTTGATCTACTGGAGCTCGGAGAGCTGTTCCTGTCTTGGCGCCTTTACGTCGGCCTCGCAGTCACTGTTGCTCTCGGCGTCGCTGCCTTCTCTTTTGTTCCTTTGGAAGCCCCGGGTTGGGTTGCTTGGGTCGTTTGCGTGCCAATTGGGCTGGTCGGGATTATTCTCAGCTTTGTGTGGCAAGTGAGTTCTGACTCCAGCAAGTAGGCTATGGCAGCAGGTCTTCACCGCCAACTGCCTGACAGTTCGTTCAAGCCGACGCCGCTACGCGCCGCAACTTAATCCCAGAGTCGGGCCTCCCGTGAAGAATACCAATGACTGAACTGACGTTCCGCCTGCTCGTAGTGCTAACTATCTTTGTCACGGTTGGCGGCATCGTGGCTGATGAGCTTGGTGCCAGGTCGCTTCCGAAGCTGCTTCGCGAAGAACGGCTCAAGATCAAGGAGCGTGTTGTTGCATCCAGTAAAGCTCATCCGTTCCATGGTGCCCTGCGCATCGTGTTGGTTGTCGGCTATCTTGCCTCGCTCATGGCCATTGCCTTTTTCCTCCCGTACAGCCCGTGGGCATATCTGCTCTTCACCTTGGGCTGGAGTGCATTGACGGTTCTTGATGCGCCTCATGTCATTTCCCGCCCGTCGTCACTGTTCTACGAAGCATCATTACTCCTAAACGGCGCCATCCTTGCTCTCTGTTTCTACTCACCGCTGTCGAGCAAATTCAGCTAGGCTGGCGACGGGTGAAGCTGGAAGTTCATGCAAGCCGCATCCGTTTTGCAGATGTACGGAACTCCGGAGTCAAGCGGTTCACTGGATGTTTACAAAGGACGTAATTCCAATGATTGAGAAGCGAATCTACAAATTGTTGCCAATGGCCTTGCTTTTGGTATGCATGGGCATCTGGTCCACCAGAGCATCACTGTTTGAAATCTATGATGCCGCTGTGGAAAAGAACGCGCAGCTCGATACAGCGCACCCAGCATCAACTTAAGCTGGTGATGCTGCCATCACGGCAGCCTGATAGCGAATCCAGGCCGAAATCGCTTTTGCGGTTCGGCTTGACTACTCCCGAGTTTCGCGTGCAAAGGAGTCCTATGGACACACTGCTGACACCTATACTGATTGCAGGTATCTCTGGCGGGGTGGCTGTACTTCTTATGGCACTCTTGCTTCCCCGCAAGTCGTGTCCAAAGTGCGAAGCGCCTCTGCCAAGGTTCCGAAGGCCATCCAGCATGCGTGAAGCCCTGTTGGGAGGCTGGTGCTGCCCGACGTGCGGCGAGAGAGTTACACGTAATGGGTCGCCTGGTATCAAGGACATTCGATGACAGGTTCGCCCGCGGCCTGACCTTTCATTGAAGCCGACCCGCTTCCTAACTCGGTACAGCCCAAGAGTTACGCGTCATGAAGCGCTCCATCGTACTCATCGCTGCTCTTCTCACAAGCCCAGCGCTTGCTGATACTCCATTGCCTACGCCGGAAAAGTTCACAACCTGCTCCGCTACCCGAAAGCTCTGCGCTACGTCCGACCCAGCCAGCAACACAACGCTTGTGTTTCCGCAGGTCTCAGGACAGGACTCCTGGCAGATACCCGGATGGCATCGCTGGCTTTTCCTCTCAGATGTCGGAGAGTCAGTGGTCGTTGGCTACAGCGGCATGAACCTCGTTCCGGTAGAAGTGACACTGGACGAGCCAGTTCTGTTTTTCTACAACCGCAACCGACTTGTTCGCACCATCAAGCTTGACCAGCTCTACCGGCACAAGTCGCAACTCCTGCGCACCGTGTCGCACCTTGCCTGGGTGCACAACATCGGCTTCAACAGCACCAACCAGTTCGTGGTGGAACTGGTCAATGGGGACAAGCTTGCGTTCAATCCCCGAACCGGTAGCCGCGAGCCTATTCGGCCGGACGGGTCGTAGTGCGACCTTCAAGCTGTCACTTCTTGCCGCCGCGCTGCTCCAGGGTCCGCCGACGGTGTTGTCCCGCCTCTGCGCCTTCTTCTTTCGTAGCAAGGTCGACTGGCTGCCCGGCGGCTCCGGGCAGCAGGTTCAACTGATCCAGGCGTCGGCAAGTTTGTCCCTCGCCCTATATCTCCCCGCCCTTCCGCTATCCCTGCTCGCGCTCTGCCTGCGACGTTCGGCAAGCCTTCCCGGGTGAACTCCTTCCTGCCGCCATGGCATCATCGGCACGTGTCAGGTTGCCCAAGCGAGGCGGCGCTGGCCATGCGCTCAGCTGGTGACCGACGCCACCTGATAGGGATTGGACAATCAAGGAGAGACAATGTCAGCCGCCCTGGAACGAGAAAAACAGGCGCGTGATGCAATCGAGCAGGCTTTCGGTACCGAGGCCGGAGAGGACAGCATCACTCTGTTCATTGAGCATCACCTCGCTGAGCTCCCTGGAACCTATTGGCAGCAACACCTCAAGTCAGAGACTCCCGAGGCATCCACCGTGATTGGCCTTCTGGTACTTGGCTCATCCTGGGGTGACGATGACATTGAGTACTTCGACTTTACGCTCCCCGATGACGTGACAAATTACGTCATTTCCGTGCATTTCGATGAGAGCGGTAACATCGATGGCATCTCGATGGAGAGTTGATCAACAGTTCTTTCCGAACAATTCATCCAGGCCGAATCCGATATGCGGCTCGGCGTCCTTATGGAGTCAGGTGTTTGCATGATTGATATCGCAAGTCTGGAAACCATGTTCTCGAACATCCAGAAATCAACGGACTGGAACATCGATGGCCCAATGCTTTGGGGCTATTTCTTCACTGACGCATCGGCCGATAAACTGCGCACACTCGCCAGCGAGCTTGATCAGCAAGGCTATCGATTTGTTGAAATGTTCATTCCGGAGCTTGACGAAGGCGAGGATGAATACTATTTCCTGCATGTGGAAAAGCTGGAGCCACACTCGGTCCTCTCGCTGCACCAAAGAAATCAAGAGCTCTATGCGCTTGCTGACAAGTTCGGCGTTGATACTTATGACGGCATGGATGTTGGGCCGGCAACGACCTGACAGTGGACACAAACCGAGGCCGTTCCACAGCCTATGTCGAGGCATGCTTTGAAAGAAAGAAAAGATCACGGGGCTTTCCTGCATGGCTAGCAGTAGAAATTTTTTCCTTGTACTTCTCCTGATATTTGCGGCAATCAATCTCGTAGATTTCGTCTTCTACGGACAAAGCCTTCGCAACCTTTTGGGAGCAGCTGGTTTCGCCCTTATGGCGTATGGATGGCACAAGCATATTCGCCTCATATCAATCGCGGGAGCTGTACTCGCCCTGGGCGCAATCGTCGCCAAATACTTGGCATAGTACCAATGCGGCGTTCAAATCGAATTCCGCTCTCCCCAGCAGCCTACCGGACTACAGCTCTCCGGAGTTTTTCGGTGAGACATCCATGGATTGCGCCCAGTGGGAACGAGCTCTTGTTTCCGGTCATCCCCATGGAGAGTTCCTCACCATGCATCCCGACGAACCGCTCCGGCACCCATCTCACTATCCACCCACTGGCCGCTGGAAACGCTTTTTCATAGGGGTGAGATGGATAGGTCCCGACCTGTCGTTCTTCAAGATTCTTCGCTCCAACCAGGCATCTCGCACCTCGAGCTCCATGGATGCCTGGGGTGGCGGCGATCGCCAAGCGCTGGCCGCCGCTGTCGGCGTTGTTCTCTCCCGGCATTGCCGGTGGCCAACGCCCTATTTTCTTCCGGGAGATTCGCTGTTGGTCATTGCAGGTGGCCCGAGCTTCGCGGCGATCGATGACGCGGACATAGAAGACGCAATCCGAGCTATGGAGGAGATCGCGGACGTAAAGTTGGAAACCGCCTTCTGGGAAGCCTGCGGGTCCGGCACCATTGGTGCGTTGGTGGATCACTTGCTGACGACAGCGGGTCCAAGCAGTACATTCAAGGCGCACTCGCTTCGAGCGCCTGATCAACCAAAGAAACAGATGGCCAAATGAAAATCCTGCATGCTTTCGCAATCCTTCTGTTTCTTGCCGCACTCCGCCTTTACGTTGCTTCATCCAGCACAGGCGCATGGTTGCTGGGCGGCATTGGCATGGCACTGGAGATCGCTGCGTGGGTTATCGCACTGAGATCCAAAGGACAAACCACGCCCGTTAGCAGTTCCAGTTGATAGTATCTTCGCTGCCCGCAATGGCCGGGCAACCAGTGTCCCCAGTACCAGGAAGCCTTCCACCTCGCAGTCCATTCGCACCGGATTGGCTTCGTGGGTTGGTTCACTCCAAAAGCAGGAATTCATGCTCAAGAAACTATTGTTCGTAGCCGTTGTGCTGGTGCTGACCTTGGCCCAAGGTTACTTCATTTACGCCGTACAGCACGGCGCGATTGATGCGTTCACTGGCGCGTGGAGCAGCTTCAACGTCGCTCAATCAGGCTACTCCCAGTTTGTATTTCGCAGTATCAAATGGTGGTGGGCGTTGCCCGCAATCTGTCTGCTTCTTGTTGGTTTCGCTACATGGAGGCCTACATTTTTCCGCGTCATCCTTGCAGTTTCTTTCAGCCTCCTCGGTACCATCGCATTGTATTGGTCTGCATACGCACCTTCGCTGTTCATCCAGATATGAGGCCTGACAGCTCAACCCAACCGATCCCGCTTCGGCAGCAGATCGGGACGGCTTCGCGCACTACCGGATCCTTCTACACTCGATGGCCTGAAAGGTTGCTCGTCGTACCAGCACTACGGCTTGTCGTGCGCGCCTATAACGCATAAGTTCCCGTGATCCATGCAAACCGCATGTGCCACCGAGCTATGACTGGCCAACCCAAGTAGAGGACACCACGGTTCTGCTGCACGGCGCGCCCTCTTGCAGCATTCCGGGCATTGGACCGATAACATGCTGTCCCACCTCCCCGCGATGCAGCCCCCCCTGATCACCGTTGGAGAACAAGCATGAAGCGCGTAACCGGCATTGGTGGCATCTTCTTCAAGTCGAACGATCCAAAATCGCTATCCGCGTGGTATCGCGAGCACCTCGGCCTGGATGTCAGCGACTGGGGCGGCGCGGTGTTTCAGTGGGGCGGCGCTGAGAGCCCGGCGGGCGCGACGATCTGGAGCCCATTTGCCGCAGACACCACCTATATGGCGCCTTCCACTGCGTCTTTCATGATCAACTTCCGCGTGGATGACCTGGATGCCTTGCTCGCGGCACTGCGCAACGAGGGCTGCAATGTCGTGGGTGAACCGCAGCGCTCCGAGCAAGGGAAGTTTGGCTGGGTGATGGATCCAGAGGGCAACAAGATCGAGCTGTGGGAACCGCCTGCCGGGCAGTGAGCACTACCAGCGGCGTTTGATCGCATGCGGCGGGTTGGCGCGAGGGGATGCTGCGCGCGCGGATAGCGCCGACCACAGGACATCAACACGTTGCGACTATTCGCCCTCCAGCCCGCTGCTCAAACGCTTGACTCAGCTGATGCCACACGCCGCGCACTACCGCCAAGTGAGCGCAGATGCTTACATGCCGCGTCTGTGCCAGCTCATGCCCAGTGGTAACAAGGTGACATCGAAAAACTCTCGTATCCTCTCAGCACCAAAGACGGCGACATTGATTGCGGGTTTCAACGCGGCGCCCCCCAGCACGCTTCATCGCTGCAACGCTGCCTTGGTCCATGCACGCGCGTCAGTTGTGAAGGCTACAGGAGAGCGTCATGGACGACGGGCACCGCCCCCGCAAAACCGGATGCGTTGACTTCTGGCATTTCGATACAAGAGAAAAGTGCGAAGCAGCGGTGCGACGACTTGAACTGGCTTTCCTGCATTTGCTTCCGGAAGAACTTGGTGGTGATTGCGATGCGGACAACATGGTGTTTGTGCCAACCTGGGTTGCGGAGCAGAAGCGCAGGATCGATACCAGCGCAGTGTTGCCCCTGATGCGCGCAGGCAAACTGAGCCGCTATGCAGCCAGTCCCACCTATCGCGGCAAGAGCTTCATCCCAGCGGAGATCACGATACATGCGTATGACCCGGCGGGTTTCGCAACCACCATCGACATCTGGTAGTTGCATCGCTGCTGCTGCCGCAACTATCGAATGAGTCGCTTGGGCGGCTGCCCAACGATCAGCGCAGCGATGCAGGAGCACGCGCCCGGTTCGATCATCGGCTTTCGCAGGGCTGGCTGACTATCTTCCAGCAGTTTCTGGACTCTCAGATCTTTGCGGGACTCGGTTTTATCGCCGTATCCACGTCGATGGTACTCCATCCTTCAGCGGTAAATGCGGTGCCACTCTCGACAAGGACGTGGGAGTGGCATCGCACCCTATGCCGATCAAGGTGCTTGCGAACCAGGTCCTGTCGCCTATCGCACCACATCTCGGCAAAGCGGATCCGGCGACAATGCGGGTTGAGCGCATTCACCGCAGATCAACCTACCTGGCGCCACTGCCCCGGCTGAAGTCCTTCCAGGGCATAGGGCCCCATCACCGCCCGCACCAATCGCAGTGTCGGCAAGCCGACCGCAGCCGTCATCCGTCGCACCTGGCGGTTGCGCCCTTCGCGCAGGGTGATTGCCAGCCAACTGTCCGGCACGGTCTTGCGGAAACGCACGGGCGGGTCGCGCTCCCACAGCGCTGGTGCCGCCGGCATCAATTCAACGCGCGCAGGCAGGGTTGGTCCATCGTTGAGCTGCACGCCATCACGCAGCGCCTGCAGCTTCTCTTCGGTTGGCACGCCCTCAACCTGCACCCAATAGGTTTTGGGCTGCTTGTGGCGTGGGTCGGTCAGACGATGGGCGAGATTGCCATCATCGGTGAGCAGCAGCAGGCCTTCGCTGTCGTAGTCCAGGCGGCCCGCCGCATACACGTTCGGCGGCAGGCCAAAGCCGGCCAGGGTCGCGCGCGGCGGCTGGCTGCGGTCGGTGAACTGACACAGCACGTTGAAGGGCTTGTTGAAAGCGATGAGCATGTATTGCGGGTATTCGGGAGGTAGATTGAAGAGGCATTGCTGGTTGCGCGCGGCGACCGTCCGTCGCGCGCCGGGTTGAGGGCCGTGCGGCCAACAGCATGGCCGCACATTGTCTCACCCTCCCGTCTCCAAGCCCTACTCCTGCGCAGTTACTGCTTCACGAAGCGCAGCGTCATGCGGTCGCTTTCACCGATGGCCTTGTACTTGGCGGCATCTGCAGCATCGTGGCTGTTGGACGGCGGCAGCGTCCACACGCCTTTGGGGTAGTCCTTGGTATCGCGCGGGTTGGCATTGACCTCGCTGCTGCCAGCCAGCTTGAAGCCGGCGGCCTCGGCCATGGCGATTATCTGCGCCTGACCAACATAGCCGCTGCCGTCATCGGCCGGCACGTCAGCCTTGGCACGGTGCTCGACCACACCCAGGGTGCCGCCTGGCTTGAGCACGTCAAAGAAGGCCTTGAACATGCCTTCGGCCTGCCCGGAGGAACGCCAGTTGTGGACATTGCGGAAGGTCAGCACCAGGTCCGCCGAGCCCGGTGCGCCCAGCACCGGGGCCGCCGGATCGTAGGCGACCTCGGTGGCGCGATCGAACTGGGCCGGGGACGCGGCGAACTTCTTGCTCAGGCCATCGCGCGAGCGCTGCTGGTAATCGCGACCGCCGCCGGCCGGCAATGCAGCCGGGTCAACAACGGCGGCAACGTACTTGCCGCCATCGCGCAGAAAGGGTGCAAGAATCTCGGAATACCAGCCGCCGCCGGGTGTAATTTCGATGACCGTCTGCGTCGGTTGCAGACCAAAGAACGCAAGCGTCTGTGCCGGGTGACGGTATTCGTCGCGCAACACATTAGCGGGCGTGCGCCAGCTGCCGGCAATGGCAGCCTGCAGCTGCGGCGACACCTGTGCGTCAGCAGTGCTGGCAGCGGCTTCATGGGCCAGCGCAGTGCCGGCAGACAGGGTGCTGGCAAGCGCCAGCAGACAGGCACACAGCAGCGGGGCAGGCTTCTTCATGCGGAATTCCGTCGATTGAAACCGCGAGCCTAGCACGCGGCTGCAAGTGCAATGCAGCATGTAAATGTTCACATCCCGTTAGCGTGAGAGCGGCGCACGGAACGCTGTATTCACGACCTTGCCACGGAATTGGAACGCATGCCGTCTATGCTGTTGAACTGAACAACAAAGGAGCAACGCATGCCCCAGTCACGCGAACTTGGCCGCTCGGGTCTCCATGTCAGCCCCATCGCTTTTGGTGGCAACGTTTTCGGCTGGAGTGCCGATGAGAAGACATCCTTTGGCCTGCTCGATGCCTTCGTCGATGCCGGCTTCAACCTGATCGATACCGCCGATGTCTATCCGGCATGGGTGCCGGGCAACCGCGGCGGCGAATCGGAGACCATCATCGGCCGCTGGCTGCAGCGCAGCGGCAAGCGCGACAAGGTGGTGATCGCCACCAAGGTTGCGAAGTGGGCCGAGCATCCGGGCCTGTCGGCTGACAACATCAATGAAGCGGTCGAGGATTCGCTGCGTCGGCTGCAGACCGATGTGATCGATCTGTACCAGGCGCATGAAGACGATGAGTCGGTGCCACTGGAAGAAAGCCTGGGTGCGTTCGCGCGGCTGATCGAGGCGGGCAAGGTGCGCGCGATTGGTGCGTCCAACTACAGCGCCGAGCGCCTGCGTGATGCGCTCAAGGTGTCCGCCGACTATCACCTGCCGCGCTACGAAACCCTGCAGCCGGAATACAACCTCTACGACCGCAGTGGCTACGAGGCAGAGCTGGAGCCGCTGGCGCGCGAACACGGCATCGGCGTGATCAGCTATTACTCGCTGGCCAGTGGTTTTCTCACTGGCAAGTACCGCAGCGCCGATGACGTGGGCAAGAGCGCCGCACGCGGCGCGAAGGTCGCTGATCGCTACCTCAACCCGCGTGGCCTGCGCATTCTGCAGGCGCTGGATGATGTGGCCGCCAGCCACAAGGCGACGCCGGCACAGGTGGCGTTGGCATGGCTGATCGCACGCCCGGGCATCACCGCGCCCATCGTCAGTGCCACCAGCGTGCAGCAGCTGCAGGAAGTGCTGGCTGCAGCGCAGCTTGGCTTGAGCCCAGCGCAGGTCGCACAGTTGGATGCAGCCAGCGCTGAAAGCTGAATTGGGCGAGTTGCGCACCCCCTGCTCGCGTCGTAGCATCGGCCGAACAGGGGGTAGACCGCGAACGGAGTGCTACCCATGCAGACCGCACCTACAGCCCAGCGCAGCATCGATCGCCACGCCGAACTGACTTACTGGCGCGGCGTGCATGCCATCGGCCATCTTGGCCAACACGATTTCGACCACTACCAGCGCCTGCTGGAAATGGGCTACGACGTCTATCAGGCATATCCACGCGCCAACGAAGAACAGCTCTACAAAGTGCTGCAGGACAGCTACCACCGGCATAGCCCGGCGTTGGCGGTTTCCTGGGACGAGGCACGTTGGCTGGTGCGCCATGCCTGGCATCATGCCCAGCAGCATTGAAGGTCTTTGTGGTCGGCTTTTGTGGGAGCGGCGTCAGCCGCGAAGCTACTGCAACGTCGGAAGCTGAAGAGCCTACCCCTCCCCAACCCTCCCCTTGGCTTCGCCAAAGGGAGGGAGCGAAGGCACGCCGCGACCCGCCGTACCCGTAGTGCCGAGCCATGCTCGGCAGGAGCCTTCCCGGCAGCCCCGATCGACGAGAACCGCCACACCCGAAGTTCATCGGATCACATGCATGCCATTGGTTTTGACGATGTCTGCTTCGCGGCTTACGCCGCTCCCACAACCGGTTGTGCTATTGCGTCAGCGAGGTAATCCAGGAACGAGCTGATGCGTGCTGATACCGCAGTGTTGCGGTAATACACGGCGTGGATCGGTTGGCGCGCATCCAAGGTCAGTTTCGGCAACACCTGCACCAGCTCGCCACGCGCACGCGCCGCTTCGGTGAGGAAGTCGGACAGGCAGACGATGCCCACGCCTTCCAGGGCCAGCCGGTGCAGGATCTCACCGCTGGATACCGCCAATGCGGGTCGCACGTGCAGGCGCTCGCCGTCGTCACCCTGCAATGGCCAATGATTCAGCGAATCCGGTTCGTTGAAGCCCAGCAAGGTGTGCCCCTGCAGCTGCGCCACGTTCTTCGGTGTGCCGTGCTGCTGCAGGTAGGCCGGGCTGGCCAGTACACGCAGGCGGCTGTGACCCAAGGGCCGGGCATGCAGGGTGGAGTCCGCCAGCGGACCAATGCGGATCGCCACGTCGGTGCGCCGTTCCAGCAGGTCGATGTAGCGCTCGCTGCTGTTGAGTTCCAGCGCCACCTGCGGGAACCGAGCGCGGTAGCCCGCCACCAGCGGCGCGATCACGTGCAGCATGAACGGCATCGCCGCATCCACCCGCAACCGCCCGGACGGCGTGCCCCGGCGCGCGGCGATCTGCTCTTCGGCGGCATCCACCGAGGCGACGATGGCCCGGGCCTGGGCAAGGAAGGCTTCGCCTTCATCGGTGAGCTGCAGGCGGCGGGTGGTGCGGGTCAGCAAGGTGGTGCCGAGCTTCTCTTCCAGCCGCCCCAGCGCCCGGCTGACGCCCGAGGTGGTCTGGCCCAGCTGCTCGGCCGCAGCGGTGATCGAGCCGGTATCGATCACCGCGATGAAGGCCTGCATTTCATCCAGGGTGGTTTTCATGAGGGCGGCCAGATGGCGATGGAATATTGTTGACTTTAAATCAATAGTAATTGGTGGGAAACCGTATTTTTCAGCAAGAATTCCACCGTCAGACTGCGCAGCCCTTTCCAAGGATTCGCCCATGTCACGCGGAATTCCCCTTGCCTTGCTGGCGCTGACGCTGGGTGCGTTCGCCATCGGCACCACCGAATTCGTCATCGTCGGGCTGATCCCGACCATTGCCGCCGACCTGCACGTCAGCCTGCCCTCGGCCGGCCTGCTGGTTTCCCTGTATGCGCTGGGCGTTGCCGTGGGCGCGCCGGTACTCACCGCTTTGACCGGACGGGTGCCACGCAAGGCCTTGCTGGTCGCCCTGATGCTGTTGTTCACCGTCGGCAACCTGATTGCGTGGATGGCACCCGGCTATGGCTCGCTGATCGTGGCGCGGGTGCTGACCGGACTTGCCCACGGCGTGTTCTTCTCGATCGGCTCGATCATCGCCACCTCGGTGGTGCCCAAGGACAAGGCCGCCAGCGCGATCGCGATCATGTTCACCGGGTTGACGGTGGCGCTGGTGACCGGCGTGCCGCTGGGCACCTTCATCGGCCAGCACCTGGGCTGGCGTGCGACCTTCCTCGCCGTCGCTGCCTTGGGCGTGATCGCCCTGCTCGGCAGCCTGCTGTTCGTGCCACGCGACCTGCCGCGCAGCGCGCCGGCCACGTTCGGCCAGCAGTTCGCCGTGCTGGCGCAGCCGCGCCTGTTACTGGTCTATGCAATGACCGCGTTGGGCTATGGCGGCACCTTCCTGTCCTTCACCTTCCTCGCCTCGATCCTGCAGGACGTCAGCGGCTTCTCGGCCAATGCGGTGAGCGCGGTGCTGCTGGTGTACGGCGTATCGGTGGCCATAGGCAATCTGTGGGGCGGGCGACTGGCTGACCGTCGCGGTCCGATTCCTGCATTGACCTTGATCTTCGGCCTGCTCGCGCTGGTGTTGCTGGTGCTCACCTTCACCGCCTACAACCGCTGGCTGGTGCTGCTGACCGTGCTGGCGTTGGGTGCGGTGGCATTTGGCAATGTGCCGGGCCTGCAGGTGTACGTGGTCAAGCAGGCACAGCGCTTCGTGCCGCAGGCAACCGATGTCGCCTCCGGCCTGAACATCGCCGCCTTCAACATCGGCATCGCACTGGGTGCATCACTCGGCGGCCTGGTGGTCGATCACATCGGCCTGATGCATACGCCGTGGATCGGCGCGCTGGTGGTGCTGGGTGCATTGGCACTGACTGTACTCAGTGGCCGCCTGGATCGCCGCGACGGAATGGATGTGCGCGCCGAAGGCATCGCCGTCAGCGCGCATTGACGGAACACGCTGTTACTTCCCCTTGGGTTTTCGTTCGCGCTGCACGGCGTAGCCTGTATGCGCGAGTTTCTGGAGATTTGAATGACTATTCCCGCTATTGGCCTTGGCACCTATCGCCTCAAGGATCAGGTACTCACCGACTCCGTGCACAACGCACTGGACCTTGGCTACCGTGCTTTCGACACCGCGCAGATCTACGAAAACGAGGCCGATCTGGGCGCGGCAATCGCCAGCGGCACGGTGCCGCGCGAGCAGCTGTTCCTGACCACCAAGATCTGGATCAGCAACTTCCACCACGATGACCTGCTGGCCAGCCTGCGCGAGAGCCTGCGCAAGCTGCGCACCGATCACGTCGACCTGACGCTGATCCATTGGCCCTCGCCCAAGGACGAAGTGCCGATGGCCGAGTTCCTCGGTGCATTGCGTGAAGCCAAGGCGTTGGGTTTGACCAAGGCGATTGGTGTTTCCAACTTCACCATCGACCTGACCCGCCAGGCCATCGCCATCCTCGGCGCCGATGCCATCGCCACCAACCAGATCGAAGTGCATCCCTATCTGCAGAACCGTGCATTGATCGCCTACCTGCGCGAGCAGGGCATCCATGTCACCGCGTTCATGAGCCTAGCCTATGGCGCGGTGCTGAAGGACCCGGTGATCCAGGCCATTGCCGACAAGCACCAGGCAAGCACCGCACAGGTCGCGTTGGCATGGGCGCTGCAGCAGGGCTATGCGGTGATTCCGTCGTCGACCAAGCGCGAAAACCTGGCCGGCAACCTGCAGGCGGCGCAGCTGCGGCTGGATGCCGAGGACATGGCACGGATCGCGGAGCTGGATCGGGGTGAGCGCGTGGCCAATCCGGGTATCGCCCCGGCCTGGGATTGAAGCGCGGTTGCTGAGTAAAGCCATGGCGGGCTGGTGCTACCTGCCCGCCATCGGTCGATGATGCTGCGATTGTGGCGCAACTAGCGGATACGCGGCGCCAAGCCCTCAACCAGCGTTTCCAGCAACAGGCTGACCGTGGGCAGCTGACGCCGACTTTTCATCCAGGCCAAGCTGAGCGGCAGGCCCTGGCTAGCCAGATGAGGCAGCACTTCCACCAACGCGCCATCCTCAAGATGACTGCGTACCAACCAGGTAGGCAGCTGCACGATGCCGCTGCCAACCAGCGCAGCGGTGACCTGCCCTTCACCATCTCCCACTACCAGCGGAGCCGGCATCATCTGCAGCTCTACTTCGCCTGGCATTGCGGCTGCGAAGCGCCACGGGCTGACCGAGCCATCGGCGCGTCCGTAGGCGATGCAGCGATGCGCCAGCAGATCCTCACGCGCTGCCGGCACCCCATGCGCGGCAAGATAGGCGGGGGCCGCACAGAACACGTGCTGCTCATGGCCCAGCAGTCGATGCTCGACCAGCGACGACCACGCATCGGGTCCACCGATGCGCACGATGATATCGACACCGTCCTCGACCGGATCGATGAAGCGGTCAGAGAACGACACCTGCGGCCGAGTGAGCGGATAGGCCTGGGCAAAACCCAGGATGATCGGCAAGGCCTGCAAGCGGCCGAATGCGGCCGGCAGATCAATTCGCACTCGTCCACTTGGCTCGTCATCCTCAGCCCTCAGCGCCACCTCGGCCTCCTCCAGGTTCGTCAGCACTTCCGTGCAGGTCCGGTGGAAGGCGATGCCGGCCTCGGTAAGTGACATGCGCCGCGTGGTGCGATGGAACAACGTGCGACCCAATCGTTCTTCCAATCGCGCAATCGACTTGCCAACCGCCGAGGCGGTGAGGTGCAACCGCTCCGCAGCTGCAGTGAAGCTGCCAGCGTCAGCAACACAGACGAAGACGTCGAGGCCTTTCAGGCGTTCGGAGGGGTGCATGCGGCAGGCTTCGCTATTGAAGAATCAGGTTCCGTAAAACCGGTAAAAACCGTCGCGGAACGGAATGTGGCTCCACGATAGGCTGGGCGTCCTTTTCTATCAAGCATCCAAGGCAGCAATGAGCCAGCAACGCCCCACCGTCCTTGTCACCGGCGCTACCGGTCAGATCGGCGCCGAGACCTTGAGAAACCTATTGTTGGAAGATGCGGTAACGCCGGTCGCGGCCGTGCGCTCTCCAGCCAAAGCCGCCGCGCTGGAGGCACAGGGAATCCGCACAGTGCTGCTGGATTTCGACAAGGAAGACACGCTGCTGCCTGCGCTGCAGGGCATTGACCGCGTATTCCTGGTCACCGGCTACAGCGTGGACATGCTGCGCCAGAGCAAGGTTTTCCTCGATGCAGCCAAGCAGGCCGGCGTACAGCATGTGGTGCACCTGGGTGCCTGCGGCGGTGATGACGCCAGCATCGGGCATTGGGCCTGGCACCAACTGGTGGAACGCTATATCGAGTGGCATGGCTTTTCGTTCACCCATCTCAGGCCGGAAGCCTTCATGCAGAACCTGCTGAGCTACGACGGCACCCGCGCCGTGGTCAACGGCGTCATCCGCCAATACACCGGCGATGCGCGCTTCAGCTGGGTCGATGGCGATGATGTCGCCGCGGTCGCCGCACAGGTGCTGGCGTGGCCGCAACGACATGCCGGGCAGACCTATCGGCTGGGCTACGACGCCAAGTCCTATGGCGAGGTTGCCGCGCTGATGACGGAGCTGCTTGGCCAACCATTCCGCTACGAGGCGCTGAGCCCGGATGTGTTCCTGGAGGACATGCGCGCGGCCGGCGCCGAGATGGCTTACATGAACTGCGTACGCGACAACTTCCAGCGTGTCGCCGAGCGACGCGTGCCGGGCATTGAAGCCACCTTCGACAACTTCCCCGCCATCACCGGCCGCGAGCCGGTGCGCTGGGCGGAGTTCATCCGCAAACACCGTGATGCGTTTGCGTACTGAACTGCGCGGCTCAGCCGTTTGTCGGGACTAGTCACCCGTAGCCTGCAGCAACCATGCACGCAGCGCTGCGCTCACTTCCGCGGGCTTTTCCAACGGCGCGAGATGGCCGCAGTCCTCGATCATCACCAGGCGTGATTGCGGAATCAATGCGGCCATCTGCTCGCTGACCGACAGCGGCGTGATCGCATCGTTACGCCCGCAGATGATCAAGGCCGGGCCCTGCCAGGCACGCAGGACCTCGCTGCCATCTGCACGTTGCAGCTGGCTTTGGCGCAGGAATACTTCCGCGCCGAGGCGTGCGGTCATGCTGCGCACGGTATCCACCAGCGCATGATCCTCCAGCCGCGATGCATCGATGTAGCTGCGCATCAGCTTGTCGCCGAAACCATGGAAGGTGCCGGGCAGGCGGACGCTGTTCTGCTGTGCCAGGCGTTGTGCGGCGCGCTCGGGTGAGTCGGGTTTGAACGAGGTATCCAGCAGCGCCAGTTTCAACACCCGCTGCGGGGCGATGCGCAGGATTTCCTGGGCGACGTAACCGCCGAGGGAGAAGCCGGCCAGGGCGAACTGTGCGGGTGCCTTGGCCAGTACGTCTTCGGCGACGGCACGCATGGTGGTTTGCTGGGTGAGGTCGCCGACCTGGCAATCGGCGATGTCGGCGAGTGCTTCGAGCTGGGCCTGCCACAGCGTGGCGTCGTTGAGCAGGCCGGGCAGCAGTAGCAGCGGGGTCCTGGCTGCTGGGTCTTGGTTCGTTTGCATGGCGCTATTGTCGCGCCTTGGGGTGGTTTGGGGGTGAGGGGTGGGGTTGGGCAACTGCCAAAGCCAGAGCCAAAGCACCCCTCCCCAGCCCTCCCCTGCGCTATGCGCAAGGGAGGGAGCTAAGCAGAGCCCCCTCCCCAACCCTCCCCTTGCCTGCGGCAAAGGGAGGGAGCCGAGCTGCCCCCTCCCTTGCGCGCAGCGCAGGGGAGGGTTGGGGAGGGGTGCCTTTGGCTCCTAGCCTTCAGCGCTCAACTCTTAACCTCACCCACCGGCAGCGTCACATTCATGATGGTCGAATCATCCGGATCCGCCTTCACCTTGAAGCCCAGGCTCTGGCACATTGCCAGCATGGTGCTGTTCTCACGCAGCACCTGCCCTTCCACAACGTTCAAACCCAGCCAGCCGGCGTACTCGATCATGATCTGCATCAGCTTCCAGCCGATGCCGTGACCCTTCAGGTCCGAGCGGATCAGGATGCCGTACTCGCCGCGGTTGTAATCGGCATCGGCATGCAGGCGCACCGCGCCTAGCATCTCGCCGGTCTTGGGATCGATCGCCACCAGCGCGATGGAACGCGCGTAATCCAGCTGGGTCAGGCGAGCGATGAACTCGTGGCTGAAATGCTTCACCGACTGGAAGAAGCGCAGACGCAGGTCATCGTCGGTGACCCGCGCGAAGAATGCCCGGAACAGGCCATCGTCTTCCGGCCGCACCGGGCGGATGAACGCCTTGCCACCGTCGGACAGATCGATCGTGCGTTCCCACTCGTTGGGATACGGGAAGATCGCGAAACGCGGGTGGCCGCGGCCCTTGTGCAGGCGCTTGACCGGGGTGATTGCCACACGCGCATCCAGGGCGATCACGCCGTTGCGATCGGCCAGCAGGGGATTGAGGTCCAACGTGCGGATCTCCGGAATATCCGCCGCCAGCTGCGCCAGCTTGACCAGCACCATCGCCACCGCGCGCTCGTCCGCCGCTGGCACATCGCCATAGGCCTTGAGGATGCGCGAGACGCGGGTACGGCCAATTACTTCATGGGCAAGCCGCAGATCCAGCGGCGGCAGCGCCAGGGTCTTGTCGTCGATGACCTCCACTGCGGTACCACCACGGCCGAACACCACTACCGGCCCGAACACCGGATCATCGGCAATGCCGGCGATCAGCTCGCGCGCCTTGGGCCGGGTCAGGCTGGGTTGCACCAGCACACCCTCGATGCGGGCCTGCGGACGCTTCTCGCGGGCACGCTGCAGGATGGTGGTCGCCGCGGACTGCACCGCGCGCAGGCTGCCAAGGTTCAAGCGCACGCCATCGATTTCGGATTTGTGCGGGATGTCCGGCGAGAGAATCTTCACCGCCACGCTCATGCCCTGCTCCAGCAGCGGCTGGGCCAGATCCATCGCTTCGTGCGGATCACGCGCGACCATCACTTCCAACGACGGAATGCCGTAGGCCTGCAGCAACTTGTGCGTCGCCACCGGGTCCAGCCATTGCTGATCATTGGCCAGCGCCGCTTCGACCAGCGCGCGTGCGGCTGGCACGTCCACCACGAAATCCGCCGGCAGGCTGGGTGGCGTTTCCATCAGCGCGGTCTGCGCCTCGCGGTAACGCACCAGATGCTGGAAGCCGCGCACGGCATCGGCTTCGGTTGGATAGGTCGGCACGCGGGCGGTGTTGAGGGTAACCGTGGCGCGGTCGTCATTGCCCAGCCATACCGCGAACACCGGCTTGTCGCGCAGCTGCCGCGAGCGCTGCCCGAGCGTGGTGGTCAGCGCCTGCGCGGCTTCTGCCGAAGAAGTGAACGCAGTCGGTACGTTGATGACCAGCACCGCGTCGTTGGCATCGTCGGACAGCAGCGCTTCAATCGCCGAGGCGTAACGGCCGCCATCGGCATCGACCACGATGTCGACCGGATTGTCGCGCGACCAGCCCTGCGGCAAGGCCTGGTCCAGCAGCTCGACGGTGGCTGGTGACAGCTCGGCCAGGCTGCCGCCGAGCGCCTGCAGCTGATCCACGGCCAGCCGGCCAACACCGCCGCCATTGCTGAGGATGGCCAAACGGCGACCCGGGAAGGTGCCAAGCCGGCCCAGTGTTTCGGCGGCGGTGAACAACTCGTCCAGTGCATTCACCCGCAGCAGGCCAGCGCGGTTGAAGGCCGCGCCGTAGACCGCATCGGAATCGGCCAACGCCTGCGAATGGGTGGTAACCACCTCTGCGCTGCCGCGCGGCTTGCGCCCGGATTTGACCACCACCACGGGCTTTGCGCGGGCGGCGGCACGAGCGGCGGACATGAACTTGCGTGCGTCACTGATCTGGTCGACGTAGAGCAGGATGGCGCGGGTGCGGTAATCGCTGGCGAAGTAATCGAGCAGGTCGCCGAAGTCGACGTCCAGCGCATCGCCCAGCGATACCACCGCCGAGAAGCCGACCGAGCGCGCCACGCCCCATTCCACCAGCGCAGCAGCAATCGCGCTGGATTCGGAAATCAGCGCCAGATCGCCGGCCTGCGGTGTGTGTGCGGCGATGCTGGCGTTGAGCCGTGCATGCGGCGCGATGACGCCCAGGCAATGCGGACCGAGCACGCGCATGCCCTTGGGCCGCGCGGCGGCTTCCACCTGTGCGGCCAGCGAGCCCGGTCCCTTGCCCAGGCCGGAAGTGAGGATGATGGCGGCGGCCACGCCCAGTTCGGCGGCCTGGCTGACGACCTGCGGCAACAGCGTTGCCGGCACGGTGATGACCACCAGGTCCGGAATCCACGGCAGGTCCTTGAGCTTCTTGACCGTGCGCATGCCGTCGATTTCGGCATAGCGCGGGCTGACCCAGCCAATCTGCCCGGCGAAGCCGCCGGCGCGCAGGTTGCGGATCACCGCGCGGCCGGCGGAACGATCGCGTGGGCTGCCGCCAATCACTGCCACCGAGCGGGGGCGGAATACGGTCTGCAGGTGATAGGTGCTCATTGCGACGCCTGTTGCGGGTACCGGGTCAAAGGTACACGGCTGCGGTGCTGGGTGGGCTGCGTTGGATCAAAGTGGGGTGTTTGGGAATGTTGGCGGGGAGTGGCCTTGATTGCTGCAAAGAGCACCCCTCCCCGGCCCTCCCCGGCGCTGCGCGCAAGGGAGGGAGACAGGCTCAGCCCCCTCCCTTTGGCGTAGCCAAGGGGAGGGTTGGGGAGGGGTGGCTTCTGCATTTGCCGTTGGGTTTGCCGGTAGAGCCCTTGCCGAGCATGGCTCGGCACTACAGGTCCCTCTCTACGGGCAACGCCCCTGCCGAGCATGGCTCGGCACTACAGGTCCCCCTCTACGGGTAAAGCCCCTGCCGAGCATGCCTCGGCACTACATTCAGAGCAGCGTGCCGCCCAGGATCATTGCGGCGATGCTGAAATAGATCACCAGGCCGGTGACATCCACCAGCGTTGCCACGAACGGGGCCGAGGCGCTGGCCGGATCGAAGCCCAGGCGCTTGAGCACGAACGGCAGCATCGAGCCCGACAAGGAACCGAAGGTGACGATGCCGATCAGCGCCGCGCCGATGGTCACCGCCAGCAGCTTCCAGTGCTCGCCATAGTCATGCAGGCCGGCCAGCTGCCAGACGGTGATGCGGATGATCGCCAAGGTGCCGAGGATCGCACCCAGCACCACGCCAGTTGGCAGCTCGCGCAGCGCGACCTTCCACCAGTCGCGCAGGCGCAGTTCACGCAACGCCAGCGAGCGGATCAGCAGCGAGGTCGCCTGTGAGCCGGAGTTGCCGCCTGAGCTCATGATCAGCGGAATGAACAAGGTCAGCACCACCGCACGCGCCAGCTCGTCCTCGTAGTGCTGCATGGCGCTGGCGGTGAGCATCTCGCCGAGGAACAGCACGCTCAACCAGCCGGCGCGCTTGCGCAGCATCTCCAGGAAGCCGATCTGCATGTACGGCTTGTCCAGGGCTTCCACGCCGCCGAACTTGTGCACGTCCTCGGTGGATTCATCGATCAGCGCATCGAGGATGTCGTCGACGGTGACGATCCCCAGCATCTGCTGCTGGGCATCCACCACCGGGATCGCCAGCAGGTCGTGGCGGCGGATCAGCTGCGCCACCTCTTCCTGGTCGAGCAAGGCATCCACCGTCACCGGCGGATTGACCTGGGCGACGGCCAGGATCGAATCCCCGGGCTCGCCGGTGATCAGCCGCCGCATGGTCACCACCTGCTGCAGCTGGCGGGTCTGCGGGTCCAGCACATAGATGGCGTAGACCGTCTCGCGGCTGCGCTCCACTTCGCGGATGTGCTGCAGGGTCTGCGCCACCGTCCAGTCTGCCGGCACGCCGACGAACTCGGTGGTCATCAAGGCACCGGCGGTGTTGGGCGGATAGCTCAGCAGCAGCTGGATCGAGCGCCGCGCCTCCGGCGCCAGCAGCGGGATCAGCCGCGCGCGCTCGGCATCATCCAGCTCATGGACGATATCGGTGGCACGGTCGTCGGCCATCAGCCCCAGCAGGGCCGCGGCGCGGGCCGGCGGCAACGCCGCGATCAGTTCACCCGCATGTTGCAGCTCAGGGGCTTCCAGCAGTTTGACCGCACGCGGCAACGACAATGCCGCCAGGGTATTGGCCGCAAGTGGCAATGGCAGGGCGTTGAGATACTCCACCGCGTCGGCGGTGTTGTAATCGGCCAAGGGCGCGCTCAGCGTGGCTGCGTCCACGACTGGCCGCAGAAATTGCTTCTGGTTCATGTTGATTCGCCTGTTCTGGATTGCGACCGCAACGCCAGCACAGGGCGAACCAGCCCTGTCAGGCGGTTGCCGTCGCTGGTGTCGACGATCGCGATCGACTTCTACTGTCGCTGGACATGGGTTGGACTCCGGAAAGGTGCTGCGCGGCTCTACCGCCAGCGGCGCGAGTCTGGTCCTGTTGGCCGACGGGGTCAAGCCTGCACCGCTGCATCCCGCCAATGGAGGGCTGCTGTTCGCATTCACTCACGGCACAGTCCGCATAATGTGAAATCCTCGGTAGGCAGCTGCCCGACCGGTCAGCTGAATCAATCAAGGAATCCCTTCAAATGCATGGCACCGGTCTCGAATTAGCCTTGGTACTGCTGCTGGCGGCGGTCATCGCCGTGCCGGTATTCAAGCGCTTCGGGCTGGGCGCGGTGCTGGGCTACCTGGCCGCTGGCGTGGTGCTGGGGCCGCATGTGCTGGGCTTCGTGCAGGACGCCGACCGCATCCTCAATGCTGCCGAGATCGGCGTGGTGATGCTGTTGTTCGTGATCGGGCTGGAACTGTCGCCGTCGCGGCTGATGGTGATGCGGCGGCCGGTATTCGGTGCCGGCACGGTGCAGGTGCTGCTCAGTGCGATGGTGCTGGGTGGCTTGCTGCTGCTCAATCACTTCTCGTGGAAGAGCGCGTTGGTGATCGGCACCGCGCTGGCCTTGTCCTCCACCGCAGTTGGCCTGCAGCTGCTGTCCGAGCACAAGGCACTCAATACCGACTACGGTCGGCTCGGCTTTGCCATCCTGCTGTTCCAGGATCTGGTTGCCATCCCCTTGCTGGCGGCCATCCCCTTGCTGGGCGGGGTCAAGAACGAAACCCTGAGCTGGCAGGATGCCTCCATCGCCCTCGGCGCGCTGATGCTGGTGATCGTGCTCGGCCGGCCGATGCTGCGCCAGCTGTTCAATATCGTTGCCCGCACGCGGATGCCGGAAGTGTTCACCGCCACCGCCCTGCTGGTGGTGCTGGGCACAGCCTGGTTCATGGCCGAGGCCGGGCTCAGCGCCAGCTTGGGCGCGTTTGTGGCCGGTGTATTGCTGGCCGATTCCGAGTTCCGTCACGAGATCGAATCGCAGATCGAGCCGTTCAAAGGTCTGCTGCTTGGTCTGTTCTTCATCGCCGTTGGCATGGGCATCGACCTGAAGCGGGTTGCCGCCGAACCCGAGATCATCGCGCTGGGCGTGGCCATCCTGCTGGCGGTGAAGTTCTCCATCCTGATCGCGCTGGGCCTGGCCGCACGCCTGTCGCTGCGCAATGCGCTGATGCTTGGCAGCGTGTTGTGGCTGGGCGGCGAGTTCGCCTTCGTGGTGTTCAACGAAGCCGAGCGTGCGCATCTGCTTGGGCGGATCAATCACGACCGGCTGGTGGCGGTAGTCAGCCTGTCGATGGCGATCACGCCCTTGCTGCTGCTCGCCCTGCAACGCACGTTGCAGCTCAAGCCGCCTGTGCGTCCTGCGCAACCCGAGCCGGATGAAACGCTGAAGGATGCCGGCGCGCAGCGACCGCAGGTATTGATTGCCGGCATGGGCCGCTTCGGCCAGATCGTCGGTCGTCTGCTGACCGCACAGCGCATTCCCTTTGTTGCGCTGGAAGCCGACCCTGACACGGTCAAGGACCTGCGCCGCTTCGGCAACCAGCTCTACTACGGCGACCCAACCCGCCCCGATCTGCTGCGCGCAGCCGGGGCCGAGCACATCCGCGTGTTCGTGATGGCGATGGACGACCCAGACACCAATCTGCGTGCGGTGCGGCTGGTGCGGCGCATGTATCCCAAGGCGACGGTGCTGGCGCGTGCGCGCAACCGCCAGCACGCGTGGAAGCTGCTGGACATGTCGGCCGAACCGTTCCGCGAGGTATTCGGCTCCAGTCTTGAAGCCAGCGAGCGTGTACTGACCGCGCTCGGCTTCCCGGAAAATGTCGCGCGCGACCACGTGCAGCGTTTCCGCGAGCACGATGAAGCGCTGCTCAAGGCGCAGCATCTGGTCTACGACGACGAGGTGGCGGTGATGCAGACCTCGCGCGATGCCCGTGCCGACCTGATGCATCTGTTCGAGGCCGATGCGACAGACAGCACGACGGTGAAGCCGTCCAACGACAAGGAATGAAGCGGCCTGGGCTGGCGTTGTTCTGTGCGCGCTGTGGGAGCGGCGTAAGCCGCGAAGCTGATGGTGCTGAAGGCCTTGGCAGCTTTGCTATCTGATGATGTAGCGGC
>NZ_JBRREC010000003.1:0-104336 GCF_056760015.1 Stenotrophomonas sp. STEN029
TGATCACGGTGGAGGATGCGATTGCCGCGTTTGAGCGCTATCGCGCGGATCATCAAAGCTGACCAGTTGCAGGAGCCGCTTTTTTGTAGGAGCGGCGTAAGCCGCGAAGCTAACCATGCTGCAGCGCTGGGAATTCCCGCCATCTGCTGATCCACGAGCTTCGCGGCTTACGCCGCTCCCACAAGGTGGATTTGGTTTTTTTGTGGGAGCTGCCTCAGCTGCGAAGCTGACTGTGCTGACGCGTCCGGCATTCCTGCCATCTGATGATGTACGAGCTTCGCGGCTCACGCCGCTCCTACAAGACAGACTCAGCCCGCTCGGTAGTCCTGGTAGGACTTCTCTTCCACGTAGTTGGAACCCAGCGCCAGGTTGATGGCCTTCTTGATGCGCGCACGCTCATCGTTCTGGATGTAGACGCTGCGCGCCAGCTGCACGAACGAGTCGTCGAAGGCCTGCGCCTTCTCTTTCAGGCGGATGTCGTCTTCGATGTCCCACAGGCGCTCATTGACCGCCTTCAACTCGGTACGCAGCGCTGCGATGTCCTGTGCCGCGGCCGGATGCGCAGCCCAGGTGCTGTCCAGCGCGTTCAACTCATTGCGCACATTGGCCAGCTTGGCCGCATCGCTCATGCGCTCGGACTTGATCTGCAGGATGGAGATCTTGTCCAACAGTTCACCGAAGGACACGGGGACGAGGATTTCTGACATGGGGCTTACCGGTTGGATCAGGCACACAGTGTAGCCGCTGCTGCCGGGTATTCAGCCGCAGAGCCAAGGTGCAGGAGAAGCAAAAAGAAAAAGCCACCCGAGGGTGGCTTTTTCAAGTATCTGGCGGAGAGGGGGACCGCCTGATACAGATCCAAAGCAGCTCGACGTCATCCAAAGAATATCCATCAAAGTCATATATTTCAGCATATTACAAAGCATCACCATCCAACTACATCCAAGAAAGTCCAACCAGAGACAGCATCGAATGGCATACTGTATGGCATACCAGAAACGTCCACAGATCTATGCCACTCCTAACTGATGTGAAAGCCCGCAGCATGACTCCAGGCAGTCGCGCCATAGCACATGGCGGTGTCACAGGCCTGACCCTACTCCCCTCGGCAACCCACAAAGGCCAAGGTAAGTGGGTTTTCCGCTACGTCAGCCCAACGACTGGAAGGCGGCGAAACGCCGGTGTAGGCAGCTATCCTCTAATCAGTATTGCCGCAGCTGGGAAGATCGCTCGGGACATGCGAGAACAAATAGCAACAGGCCAAGACCCCCTAGAACACAAGGCCAGCGAGAATACCAAGCTCAAAGTCCCAACCTTCCAAGAGGCAGCAACCCAAGTCCACACAGAGATGAAACCTGGTTGGAAAAATGAAAAGCATGCTCAACAGTGGATCAACACACTAGCTGAATACGCGTTTCCAAAAATTGGCCCTGTCCCTATCGATCAGCTTCAGCCACGGCATGTAGCCGAGGTCTTGCGCCCTATCTGGCTCGATAAGGCCGAAACAGCATCACGAGTGAAACAGAGGTTGCATGCTGTAATGGCTTGGGGCTGGGCCCATGGATTTAACCAGGCCAATCCTGTGGACGTGGTCGCTCACTTACTTCCCGTTCAGCCAAGTAAAACTGTCCGACAAGAGCATCAACCTGCGATGCCATGGCCTCAGGTACCGGCATTCGTGGAGTCCGAACTTGCCAAAGCCCATGAGTTCGACGTTACTCGGCGCGCCTTATTGTTCTTGATTTTTACTGCCACTCGTTCAGGCGAAGTGCGCGCCATGACATGGAATGAAGTGAATCTTCGCACTGGACTGTGGACAATTCCGGCTGATCGAATGAAGGCGCGCCAGCAACATCGGGTCCCGCTTTCTAGTCAGGCGGTGGCGTTACTGAAGGAGCAGATCGGCCAGCACGAGGAGCTAGTTTTTCCGTCCGTTCAAGCCCGAAAGGTACTGTCAGATATGACTCTGACAGCACTGCTACGTAGACTCAAAGCCCCTAGCGACTCGCCAGGCCGAATAGCCACTGCACACGGCTTTCGCTCTAGTTTTCGCGACTGGTGCAGCGAAAAAGGATATGCCCGGGACCTGGCAGAACGCGCCCTTGCTCATACGGTTAAGAATCAAGTAGAGGCCGCGTATCACCGCACAGATCTACTGGATCAGCGCCGCCCGATGATGGAAGCGTGGGCAAACTTCATCCTACCCCGGGTGCGGCTTGAAATTCCCTAGACAGAAGGACTGTGCTTACTCCCGAGAGCCCCTCCCCCCAGTCCGGTTACAACCCGGGATCATGGACAACTGCGAAAGGCTTGAGAACTTCCAATCGCCCATAGCGATCCCCGCCGCGTCCGGCCGCTATCAACTAGGCGAGGCTTGAACCTCTACACTGAACTTCTTTCGCTACGCCGTCGAAGCCCCTCAAGACCTCACCCGGCCTTCCAGCAAATATCAATAGAACAGAGGGGCCGGCTTGCTACTTCTGGAGCTGCGGCACACAGTCACTCTACGTCACGTTGCAACCTAAACCAATCAACCCTAAACCAGCTAGCATCAACAAACGTTGCTCGTAATATCTTCCGCCGTAATGATCTCGTGCAATACTATTAAAAAAAGCACGATTTTAGCCATCTACACTTTACATTGGACATCAAGGAAGAACTGTGAAGAAAAACATAGTAGCGACCTCTCCCGTGAATCATCTTTCGGATGACGGACAGAAGGAGGGGTTCCGCGCGCTGCAGAAAACATCAGATAACACATCCAGTGTGGATTCCGACGCGATTCGTGAGATTGGCTCACTAACATCAAAATTTATCTCTACTTCAAAGGAGGCACTAGCAAATGCTGCAACTGAAAAGGAGAGGGCAAAGGTGCTAGAAGACGCTGCGGAGGAACTGCGAGGAGCACGCAAAGACATCCTCGAGGTAAATGCGCGCTCACACCAGTCGCAACGCGGATTCGCCACACTTGCAACCAAAGGCATGCTCGTCTTGGCAGGGGCAGCAGCAGCTGGGGGACTATGGATGGTTAAGAAAAAGTTGGAGAGGTAGGGCCCAGCCATCTGCTCACAACTTCAAATAGATACCACCTGCACCTACGCGCGACCGCACACCACGCAAGACAACGGAAAACCCAAACTCCATGCTCGTATCGAGGTACCGCTGTAGCAATGCGCGATTGCATGGCAACTCCAGCTAGCCACGCTGGATCAGCATGCCGCGTTGAATGCTGAACATCAGCTTATATTTAAGACGATCATCGCAAAGCCCGCCCGTTGTTGGTGGTTAACAGAGTTTTGCCGAATTAGAATTAGCAGCACGGACAATTTCCATCACAGATCAACAGAGAAAACGAATCATGCCTGTAAACGTCAAAGTGAAGTACCAGATTAAAGTCAAAGGAAATGCCCTTCGTATCGTGGGTCCGACCACATTTGTCGCGCAAGCAAAGACAGAGAGCGCAGTCTTGGAAGCCATCAGGAAACGCGAATACGCATCCACGAAGCCCGTAGAGAGCATTATCATCCTCAGCATCCAATAGTACGGTGCCTTCAATTCCTAAAGCCGTACAGACGGCCAGACGGCCAGACGCTAATATCTAACGACAGCCGATTTACGCCGCTAATCCAACCTAATACCAGGATTACCAAGTGCACCTTCGAACTAAATTACGACGCTTTCAAACATGAGATCGCCTCAAGCTCAGCGCCTCAGACCACCAGGATGAGAGGCATTAAAGAAGTGATCAAACCTAAGGGCTTGGCTCAAATTCAAGCCACCTAGCGAATTGCTAAAGAAGCTAAACGGCAAACCAAGCAACCAAGAAAACTCTGAGCGGCAAGCCCAACCGCACGGACCGCGTCGCTTGAGTCAACATAGCGAAACACAGGCACGAAACGCAGCAAGTTAATTCCCGATTTTTGCACATACAGGAAGGGAGCCCCCTTCCTGTATGTGCAAAATTCCTATCTTCGGCACAGCTACCACCGGAACATCCATACGTTCCGCCGCCATCACCCCTTCAATAGCAAAGCTCTTTGAAGTCCGAGATTAATCGTAGCGACTTTGGCTGCCAGTTGTTCTGCATACGCCACTAGTGTCACACCGGCCAGCAACTTCTTCGGTAACTTCTCGTTCTATTCCCGCCACCATATTCCGACCTCTTCACGAGCATCCAGCAGTGCAGTAAGCCCGTGCCCGTTGAGGTACTCATCGGGCAGGTGACAATATGATCCTTCCTCCACCTCCATCGTCCATCGTCCATCGTCCATCGAAAATGTACGAATTGAATTCGTACACTGGTTATGGCAGTGTAGTTCTAATCATGGAAGGTAGCAGGAGAGGCTTCATTGGAACGCGCGGGTGATCGTCGTACAACCCCATCTTTTTCTCCTGCTGTTTCTGCAGGATTAGTCGCAATTTTTTTCCTCTTTCAAATCTGTGCTGCCAGTTCTAGCGAGCGCATTGTAGCTCGCACAAAGTTTGGCGATGTCATCTGGGGAACAAAAGGCTTTATTGACACAAGCCCCCCAACGCTTAGGTTAAAAACGGCAGATGGAGTACGTGAGTTCTCCAACCGGATAGCTTGGGATGGCACCTCTCCTAACAGTACTGTTGCCGCACAAGCAGAGAGCGAAGACAACGTTGCGCTCTTGCTAAGATCGGACTCCACGAACTGTTCAGCGAGATTCCAGATTTTGCTACTGGCGCGATCACGGCGCGAAGATTCAATCAGGGCCTTGCCATCGCAAAACTTTGGTATCTGCAACGAAGCCCAGTCGACGATTGAGCTGATCAACCACAAGACTTCAAGCGGTGACGAAGTCATCAGGGGAGTCATGGCGACTCTCCCTGATGCCCTCGGCCAACACCAGTTTTTCGTGGTCCCACACAACAGCGAGCTGGCACCCAGCTCCGCGAACGGCTTTGAGCGAGGCAGAAAATTCATTCCATCGCGCACATCCGCCCCATGTCTATCTGGCATCTGCCTTGGAGATAGCATTACCACTCACGCTCATTCTGTGAATTGGAACCTTCCACCAACTAAGATCACTGTAGGAAATAGCCCTTTCTCGGAGCTTTACAGAATCCAAGATCGCATCATCGGATTGCCAGAGAACAGCGGAGCTAACATCTACCTATCAAATCGCACACCGAGAAATCTCTTATTCAACAGCGATTTTTATAAAAGATACCCATCTTTTAGAGATTTCGAAGGGGAAATTATCGAACCAGACGGTGCGATGGTCCGGGTAGATGGACCCTTCATCTACACTCTATCCGACCCTGGAATTGTGTTCTGCCGAAACATCTTCTTCCGAGCGGGCTTCACTAGCACAAATGGTTATCCCACATGGGTCTCATTCCGTCCCGATAAGGATGGTGTTCCACGTGTGGTTGAGTTGATTCGGCAATATCACCTCCCGAACCGACAATCAGTTGATGCTACGACGTTGTCGATACGTAAGGAGTACCCTTTTTTGCCCGCAGCTAGAAGCAATGTAGACGACTGGAAGGATGGCCCATGGGGTGGAAAGTACCAGTTTGTCGACTATGGGATAGATAACGAGTTGCGTCTGGCATTCACTCTTTACGAGAACGGCGCAACCGACGAGCAACTCAGCGCAAAGCCGGTTTGCCCGCAACCCCAAATCCGAAGCACCATCGATTAAGTCCTTCATAACTGAACTGTCCCTTTCTTCCTCGTCGGCTAGCTCCACAGTGAGCAAGCCGGCGACCGGCTTACCCGTCTGGGCTAGGATTACCTGAAAGAAGCGGCCATCGACGACTCCAAGGCTCAACACCGGAAAGTAAGGCGACAGCATCAACTGACAGTGCGCCAGCAGTTCGCGCTGGATTTTGTCGAGTTGGCTATTGGCGAGGCCGACCGGAGGGTAGATGGGCTAGCCGTTGACGTCACCATCCTGTCCGATCACCACGTAGCCATCGCCCAGGTTCTCGAAGTCCTTGGCGAAGGCACACAAGGTACGACTGATCGCGTCTTGGTTCCATTCGGTTTTGTATTCGATGCGCTCGCCCTAAACCATGCGCTAGCGCAGCAAGTCGCTGAAGTCGACAGGGAGCTTGCTGTTCATGATTGTCATTACCTCTTTCAATGCAATAACCCACAGTCCGGTATCCGCGCTAACGCTCTCCATGAACATGCAGTAGCGTCCTCAAGCAGGAGTTCTCGCCTCGAAGCGACGCGACTGCAACGCCATCGAACCGGGAAGCTTTTGCGTGCACTTGGCGGGACGTTCTCATACCCCATCCAACTTGATGACTCGCCAGCTGCGCTCACCTTTGACTGGTTGTTTTCCAAATACAGCGAGGGCAGACACATCTGCTACATCGGGAGCGACACATCCAACGATATACGGGGGCACAAAAGCACCATCGACAAATGCGAATCCCTTTGGGTTTCGGCGAAGCGAGCCTTGGATTAACTTGACGTCTTTTTCTGGAAGTCCGTCTTTCTCCATTACACAGAATCCGTGCACTCGATCGTGCTTAGGGTTCCGGACAGTGCCTAGTCGGACGCCATCCCCAACGCGCAGATTTTTTCCTATAAGACCATCGATACTCGACTCATCTCCGGCGCCTACGATGAAGACCTTCAGTGGATACTGGCTGGAAGCCTCGCGCACGACGACTCCCGACCCGGGTTCCAGGCAATCCAAACGCTTTCCTTCAGGCCTGTCGGAGACATGGATGATGGTTTCCATATTTTCGCCATTCTGTCGCCCAATCACGACCGTCACCGCCGCTCCAACCTCGAACTTAAGCTTCTTCATGCCCGGACGAACCAAGCACCAAGCTTTGCCTTGCCCATCCTTGATGGCGAATCGCAACAAAGGCTTCGGTTTCCAGCCGGGACGCGGCTCCTTGGGGGGACGCGGAATCAATAGGCCCAAATAGCTCGCCGCTTTCGTTTCGACTACAGCAAAACAGAGCGCCAGTGCCGCGGGCGAATGACGAGCGTAAAACGCTTTCGGATCTTCAGCCCCGTCCGATAGGCCACCCTTCGGCTTGGCGAATAATGATGGTGAGACCGGCTTTGCTGGCCAGCTGATCCGGCACAGTCTTGTCGGCAGTATTCAGGAGTGCCAAGCCTGCGCAGCATGGATGGCCGACCGGGCTTTCCCCTGGAGGAGGCGCGAGCATACTTCGGACATCCGTGAACAGGCAGTCCACTTCTACGTGACCATCTGCGAATTTGTCATGTCTAAGGGGCGAAGGCGTGATCAGACCGATCCGAACCGGAAACCGATCCTGCCAGCCTCTCATTTCATCGCAATCCAGAGATGGCGAATATCGATATGTGAGAGTCCCCCGGCCCTGGCGTGTTGCGAGCGATACATGGTGAGGCCGGCTTCTGCGGCAGCAGACTCATTGAGGATCAGGTCCTGCAACGACCATCCTGCGTGCTCCGAGCCATCCAATTCAGTGATCCACGCATTCAAGCGGTCGAACCAGATCTGCGGCGTCTCAGCCTGGACATAGCCAATGATGGCAGCACGGGAGTGCGCCGCCCCGTGATCCCCGGCCTTGAAACGCTGGATGCCACCCGTTGTCGCCTTGCGGTTTATCACGTACTCGCGCTCATCCCGATTCTTGTCCTTCGGCGTTGGCAACCGCTTGCACTCAATAGGAAGCAATGTATCGAACTGGGTGCAGCGTCGACCATCGATCCATATCGTCGGTCCGCATGCCGACGCGATCAAATCAATCTTGCGGCCCGTCTTCTGCTCATCGGGCTCCTCAATGCGGAACTGCAGCATGTCCCAGCCAGCAGAGTGACGGGCTACCGTGTTGAGATGGCCACACAGCTGGGATGTGAGCGCCGTCTCTGCCGTCTTTTCCGGTCGATCGGGATGATCCCGCCAGTACGGTAGTTCGCCTGCGATGAAATCGATGAGCTCATCCAGCGATGCCGCAGACAGATGAACATCTTTCCCGAGAGAGCCAATCTGGACGTGGCGATCTGAAGAGTCTGCGAGCATAGGCGGGCGATTAGAACCCTTGCACTCGAAGGTCGGCGAGCATCTCGTCCGCATCCCTCAGTGCCACGGAACGCATCCAGAAGCGCAGGCGGTCAGGCTTGAGCAGGAAGACAAAGTTTCCGTCGTAGATGCGCGCTATCCGCGTGATTTGCAGCGTTTGTCCTTGGCGCTCCTGGAGCAACGACGCCAACCTGTCCTTCAACGCATCCGCACCTTGCCATTCCACCTTGCCAGCACCAAACACAAACGGCTGGCAAATAACCCCTGGCCACGTTTGCGGCGCGAGCGCCCTTATCGACTTCTTCTTGTAAATGCCGTTGATCTGGCGCACGAACACATCGTTGAAGGCCGACATACTGGACAAACCACTGTTCTTCATCACCTCGGAGTCTTCACCCAGTCGAATGAAGTCGCGGTAGTGGTCCACGATGTCGTCCACCAGAATCGATTCGTTGGGACTCAGGTCGAGGGTGCCTTCTGCGGGATACAGGATGGAGAACACATCGTCCGCCTGAAGCGCGGTAGCCTTCTGAACAAACAAGCGCGGACTCACCAATGCAAGGTGCGCTTGCAATGCACGCCGCGATGTCGACATCCATTTGTCGAGCTTGCGCAGGGCTGCAATGTCCTTCTGCTCGGCACAGAACCCTACGACCTGCTGACCATAGGTAAGGTACGAATCCGTCCACAAGCAATGTGGAAGATCCATCTGCTCTCGAATAAGGAGCATGGGTGGGGTGTAGCGGCCACTGGTATAGGCGGTCTTGAAGAGAGTGCCTTTGGCAGTAGTAATGCGCTGGCGGTCCAACCCATCCACAGTCAAGGCGTCCGATGGAAGGTATTTCTTCCCAGAAATGTGCTTTGCTGGCTCACGCTTCCCACTCAGGCCTTCAATGAATCCTTCACCGTGGTCCCAATTCTTCTTCTTCGCGTATTCGCCCAACGTTCGATAGTTTTTCAGGCGATCGACAAAGCCCAGCGTACGGCCACCTCCAAACAGATTGGCTCGCCACACAGCATCGTTTTCCTGCGCGAGTTCTCTCGGCAGCCAATGCAGGTCGTAATAGTCGATGTCGAATCCCTGCTCGGCATCCGAGCGCCCGCTGCGTCGGAACGTTGCGTGCAAGATTTTCCTGTCTTCCGGCGCCATCCTAGCTTCGGCAACGATGACAACGACCTTCGTATCGGCCTTGCCCCTCTGAAACAGCCCACGTACTGAAATAAAGTCCAGAATCTCACGCACATCCCACTTGCCGATAAAGCTCCGACGCAGGGCAATCGACTGCTGGTTATAGAGAAAATTGTATTGCTGCAGCATGCTCAGCACACCGCCCTCGACAATCATCTCCATCGCTTCGTGCAGGAACAGGTAAGCAAGCTGCTTATCTGGAAGTGTGCCGTGCACGGCGTTGTATCGTTTGTAGCTTCGCACAGCGCCAGGCGTCGTCAGCTTCGACGCAAATGGTGGGTTGCCTACAACAACCCCTATCGGTGCCGCGATGGCGCCTTGTTCCTTCGCCTCGAAGAAACACGACAAGTGCAATGTTTCGCCAGCTAGGGGTGGGAACAACTTGATGGTGGCTCGGATGGTCTCCGGCTCCAGCGCATCACAAAGAGCCAAGCACAAGCTGAAGGCGGCCAGTTCGATCGCACCCTCTTCGCGATCGATTCCGTGCACGTACTGAAGCAATCCCTTGAGGACAGCGACATCAGGCTTCTGCCATTGGTTGCGGCTGCGCCAGTGAAGCACCAACCGCTTGTAGGCTTCGACCAGGAACACACCCGAACCACACGACGGGTCCAGAATGATCTCCCCGCGCTCTTGCAGCCGGTCAAGCCGCTTCCAGTTCAGCGACTCCTCCAACATCAGGCGCACCAGGAATGGTGGCGTATAGACAGAACTATCGGCATCCTTGACGAACAGCTGATAGATGTGGCTGATCAGTTCAACGGGAAGGTCCTTGAACGAATAGAGCTGCCACAACGTCAACTGACCGCCAGCCTCCTCGCGCCCTTCGATAAGCCGGGAAAAGCGGATCAGTTGCTGGCTAGCTCTCAAGCGCTCGCGGTCAGCGTCACTAAAGGAGAACACATGGCCGTTGAAGCGCCTCTCCAGATCCTCAAGCAGCGCCACGAGCGCTGGACCATTGGCCAGCACCTGAAAAAACTTCTCTGCGCCCGGCAGGAAGCGCGCCAGATAGCCATCCTTGAAGACCTCGCGCTGCTCCAAGTATGCGATCAGCAAGGACAGGATCAGCAGCCTGCGACGCAAATGTTTTGGCAGGATGCCTTCGGCATTCAAACCGTCGCTGATCTCCTTGACCGCCGTGATGAGACCCTTGTGTGCGGATTTGTTGGATGAAAGCAATACCTTGCAGGCCGCCGTGTCATCCCATAGCGTGCCGTTATTCAATTGCTCCGCATTCCACCATGGGTCGCTGGCGACTGTGGATGCCAACACCAAAGTGCGCACTGGATTGCAGACCATCTCTCCAGATGAAGACACGAAGTCGGGACCGTGAGCGCACCTGAAGAGCTGCAGTTGTCCGGGCAGCTTTCGGTAGATCAGCGGTACGCCGCCCCAACTCCAGAGCTTCTTGTGGATCTCCGCAAACTCATGATCCCGCTCGGGACCGTCGGCGACAAACACGAAGGCCTGCGGCACCGAGCGTTTGCCATTGCGGCCCGCCTCGAAGAACACCGCCTGCGCGCCGTATTCGCGCGCCTTCTCCATCAGAACAACCTCTTCCGGCGGGCGACCGTCACGCCGGTAAGTTTTGACGAAGACAAGCCCCTCCACAGCGACGCCTCGCGCGGCACCGCTCAATTGGTTCCACCAAGGCTGCTGGCCGTCCATCAACATGCGACCATCATCCATACCCTCATGACTGCTGCAGAGATCATGCGGCCACAGTGATGCCAGCGGAATGCGCACGCCGCGCCGGCCGGACAACGATCTGCACTTGCTGGTCGAGTGACACCAGTGCCTGCATCAGCCTTTCAAGCGAAATGTTTTGCAGCTTGTAGCGCCGCACCTGAGACACCTTGGGCTGCGTCATGCCGGTGATGTGCGCAACATCGGTTTGACTCAGGCTGCGCTTGTCAATCAGCTCATTGAGCTTGACTGCCAAGACGGCCTTTGCCGACAGTTCTTCCGCGTCGTCCAAACCAAGGTCGACCAGCACGTTGTCGGTGCCTTGAGAATGGTCTTTGCGCGTCATCACGATCTCCCGCTAGCGCCGTAACGCGCAAGCACAGCCTTCCACCGCTTCTCAATCAACTCCACGTCCGGCTGCGGTGTGGCAATGCCGGATTTGGACTTCTTCTGGAACGCTTGCAGTACATGCGCCGCATCGCCAATGCGAACGGTGTAGACCGCCCGAAAGGTGTCGCCACGATGGTCTTCTACCAGCTCGTAAACGCCCGAACCTAACCCCTTTCAGGGTTTGGCCGAATCAGGCGTTTGACCCAACTGCACGACGAACAGCGCGACGCCCATGTCCATTCTGGACAGGAATGGGACACTCCTTGAAATCCTTCTTCGAGGAACCTTCCCAGTACAAGAGCTTGCGTTTCTCAGCCATGGATTATATACGTTCAGATATATGGCGCAAGGATCTCTCAAGTGACCGCCCCCCCCCCCACACACACGACCTCTTGTGCGGCAGCGTTACCGTCCTCCGGACGCACTCGCTCCAGTATGGCAAGTGCCTCCAGCAACCGCTCCCACGTCGGCGGCGCATAGGAAAGCGTCATTGAGTTGTTGGTCAATTCGCAGGAGACGGATTTCCCAGACACTGGCTGGGATTTGTGGCGCTCCTGGCCGGTATGGCTCATGCGGTTGACGCGGTGGCTTGTGCTGAAGCATTACCTCGGACTCCCGTGATCGCCTGCCGCCGGTTCGCCACCAGCTCGGCCGCCTCTCGCACCGGTTTGTCCTCGGCGTAGACGTAGCGCATAAACATCGCCACGGTCTTGTGCTACCCCTGATGGTTCGGTGACGGGAACACATACGGACGGACATCCGTCTTGGCAGGGCGCGGTGGACAGCAGCCGATAGGCTTCCTCGCTCAATGGTTTGGACATGCCGCCGGTCTTGCTATCGGGCCAGACCACGCGCCAGTGCTCCAGATCGCCCCAATCCCATTGGAGCGTGACAATCTCGGAGCGGCGGCCCGCAGACTCGAATTGCTGCCGGACCGCCAGCGGCAGGACGGCATGATCCAGTCCCAGTCCGCCGGTTTCCAGATAGTCGAGATACCGGAACAGCTTGCCCATTTCCTCGTCGCTGATGAGGTGGGCGGCCTTGCCGCTGGGCTACATCGGGACGTGGCGGCATGGGTTGGTGCCGTCGGGCTGGCAACCCCACACTTCGGCCAGATTGAAGATCTTGCGCATGACGCTGAACGTGCGGTTCACGTCGGCCGGCTCGTGGACCATCTTCTTCATCATCGTCGCCACATCCGGTGAAGTTCCCAGGATTTTCTGGACAGAGCTAGCCTTTGTTGGGATAACCTCGGGAGCCCCCATCGCCGATTGGCCGTCTCGCGTAAGGCCCAAGCGATTACCATGGACTCGTCGGCGCGGTGACGCGTCCCAGCCGGCGTTTCCAGGGAAAATGTGGGACAAGGAATGGCAAAGGAATGGGCTCCGTCGTGGCTGGGCCAGCACTTAACCGGATCATCGGATTGGCGCTTGCGCCTGGCCGGCGTGGAGCTCGTCTTGGCGCTGGAGGGCCGCATCTACCGCGTCAACGTTGAAGACGAGGCCACTTGTCGCGTCAAGGCCGGCACGCTCTGGACCGACATCACGCTTCACCTTGGGCGAGGCCAGACGGTGAAAGCCGATGGGTTGCCTAACGCCCAAGGCGCCGTCTTGGTTCAAGCGTTGAACGTGGCGCTAACGGAGAAGCGCCTGCGCGAGGACGTAGCGTTCCTCAAGAGCGAGCAGCGCACGATCGACGCGTGGCTGGAACACAAGGCAGAACAAGAGCGGGCCTGCTCGCAGCATCGTCGCTGGCTCACCCACGAGCAGCAGGAGGATATCCTCGCGGCTCGCCCCACGATTGACCCTGCCACCCTCAGGTCCCTATTGAAGAAGCCGGGCATGACGACCCAGTTGGGGCCGGCGACCCAGGCGATCGAGCGCTCGCTGGCCGCGTGGGAAGCCGACCACCGCCCCGGCTGGGCCGCGCTCAACGCCGCCCACGTCGAACGCGAATTAGCGGCCTGCAAAGACTTGCTGGACCGAGTGGAAAGCAAACCGCTCACCCCGGAACAGGCAAGGGCCGTGGTGTGCTTCGACAACCGCGTGCAGGTGGTGGCCTCGGCCGGCTCGGGCAAGACTTCGACGATGGTGGCCAAGGCCGCCTATGCCATCCACCGAGGATTCGTAGCCCCCAAGCGGATCGTCCTGCTGGCGTTTAACAAACGGGCAGCTGAAGAGCTCAAAGAGCGCGCGGCCCAGGCATTTGAACGCTTGGGCATGGCAGACGTGACCGTGGAGGCCTCCACCTTTCACGCGCTGGGCCTGCTGCTCATCGGCAAGGCCACCGGTGAAAAGCCCGACATTCCCGATTGGGCCACGGATGCGGCCGGTGGGGTGCGCAAGCTCACCGAAATTCTCGAAGAGTTGAAGGACAGGTCCGTCGAGTTCGCGAAACGATGGGATCTGTTCCGATTTGTCTTTGGGCGAGACCTGCCTGCATTTGGGCAACCCGAATCGTCGGACGTGTGGGACGCTCAGGGGAAGGGAGCGCTGGTCACCAACCGCGGCGAACGGGTGAAGAGCATGGAAGAGGTAATGATCGCCAACCTGCTCTTCTTGAACGGGGTCAATTACCGCTATGAGGGCTCCTACCCACACCGCACCGCCGACGAAATGCACCGGCAATACAAGCCCGATTTCTATTACCCCGATCTAGATCTGTTCCACGAGCACTTCGCGCTGGACGCAAACGGTGTGCCACCGCCGCGCTTCGAGGGTTACCTGGAGGGCGTGATCTGGAAGCGACAGCTCCACGTGGAGAAAGGCACCGAGCTGTTTGAAACCACCAGCCACGGGTTGCGCGAGGGCGACGACCTGAGCCGCTTGGAGCGCGAGCTGACCGCCCGTGGGCTTGTACTCGATCCCAACCCGGACCGGGAAATTCCTCAAGAGGGCCAGAAGCCCATGGACTCGGCCCAGCTCATTGGGTTGGTTCGCACGTTCATGAGCCACTCCAAGAGCAACGGCTTGCGCGCCTCGGATCTACAAGAGCGGCTAAACGCAATGCCCGCCGATACTTTCAAGCTGCGCCACCAGATGTTCTTGGACATCGCCATCCCGATGATGGAGGCGTGGGACCAAGCCTTGATGGCCGAAGATGGGATCGACTTCGAGGACATGCTCAACCTCGCCGCCGGCCACTTGGAAAGCGGACGCGTGGAATCGCCCTACGACTTGGTGATGGCCGATGAATTCCAGGACGCCTCGCGCGCCAGGGCGCGGTTATGCCGCGCCTTAGTCCAAGGTGAGGGGCGATTCTTTTTTGCCGTGGGCGATGACTGGCAGTCGATCAACCGATTTGCCGGTGCGGACGTGTCCGTGATGACCGGCTTCCGCCAGTGGTTTGGCCAAGGCCAGGTGCTCAAGCTGGAGCAAACGTTCCGCTGCCCCCAGGCCTTGTGCGACGTCTCTAGCGCGTTTGTCTCCAAGAACCCTGTGCAGATCACCAAACGCGTGCATTCGACCATCCTGGCGCAAGGCCCGGTGCTCCAGGCGTTCCAGGTAGACAGCAAGGAACAGTTGGCCGATGCGATCAACCGCTTCGTGATGAATTTGGCCGAGGGCGTACGCGATGGCACGATCCCGCCAGGCCGCAACGGCAAGGTGTCTGTTTATGTATTGGGCCGCTACAACGCCGATAGGCAGTATGTGCCCATGAGGCCAATCCGATTCAACCGGTGGGTAGACGTTTCGTTCTTGACCATCCATCGCTCGAAGGGCAGCGAAGCGGACTACGTCATCCTTCCAGAAATGATCAGTGCCCCGCGGCGGCGAAGCTTCCCCAATACCCGCACCGACGACCCGGTGTTGGCCTTGGCGATGCCCGAGGGAGATACGTTCCCGCTGGGCGAGGAACGACGGCTGTTTTATGTGGCGCTGACCCGGGCGCGGAGAAACGTAGCTATGTTTACAGCGCGCGGCCAGTGCTCAACGTTCCTTCGCGAACTGCAGGAGGACGGCGTACTGGAGATCGCCAATACCGAGGGTAAGGTAGTCAAGGAAGCTCACTGCCCGGCTTGCAAGCAAGGGGTGTTGGTCCTGCGAACCGGCCCCTACGGGGAGTTTCACGCCTGCTCCAACTTCCCCGTGTGCAGCTACAAGCCGAGGCGACGCGGCGTAACCCCCTCGCCGCTTGCAGCTCAAACATCTCTCCCTCAGCGCAATTTGGTTGCGCCCCCTCGCCCGCAAGTCCGCCCCGCGTCCACTTCTCAGCCCGCACCTTCCAAGCGAACGCTCTTCTCCATGCTGGAATCCTTCAACAATGGGCTTGCGGAGATCAACCGCAGCGTTGACCGCGCCAACGCCCTGCAAAGCGCAACGTCGGACCTGAAGCACCAAATCTTCGCGGAGAAGAGCACGATTGAGAGTGCATTGAAGCTCGCGAGATCCCAGATTTCTCTAGATGAAAAGCTGAAAGATCCGCGCTTCAAAGAGGCCTACGAATCGCTATCAGGTGCCTTTACAGCCCACCGCGACAAAGCCAGCGATGCACCGCAGCCGGCCGGAACCCCGCTGCCCGCTTTTACGCGCACCCAAAGGCATCCAGACGAAGAATTTGAAGCCGCGATCCAGCGGTCGTTCGATGGGCTAAGGGAAGATCGGGAAGCGTTCTTGTCAGTCGCTTACGGACAGCTGGCTGGTGATCCTCTTCTGCGTCGCCATTTCTTCGCGTCCTTGGAAAAAATCAACGGAAACCGATATCGAGCATCCGTTGATCCGCATGGCACCCTGGAACAAAGGAGCTAACCCATGGCCCGACCATGCACCAAGCGCGATGGGGTGAAATATTGGCGAGCGGCCGAGGCGATCACCGAACTGGGCAGTGCAACCCTGGCAGAGGTAGAAGCTTGGGACCGAGAGCGGTTTCCCAGCGATCCGTTGGGCAATGCCCGCGCCGACTTGGAGTTGCTCACGGTGAACAGTGCCAGCCGGGTTCACTACAACTACGGGCGCACGGATTGGCGAAGCGATCAACACCACTCCCACGACCTGTTATTCAAGGTGGTGGACGCTGGCCCGCCGCGGCGCACACGCTATGTGCTGTTCAATCCGGCCCAGCACGAGCACTGGGATTTGCAGCTGATCGGCGAACGGAAGTGGCAAGCAGTTGCCTTGACAATGGATGATCAAACTAGAGCAGAAGCCGAAGCACAGGCCGGTGCCTTCAATGCCCCTTTGGGCGGTAGCCACGACGCCCGGGTCTTTGGGATGCGAGCGGTCGCCCAGCGCCGGGGCCAACCGTTGTTCCGCGCCAAGCTGCTCGACGTCTATGGTGGCCGTTGCGCCATCACCGGGTGCTCGGCCGTGGAGGTGTTGGAGGCAGCGCACGTGCTGCCCTACAGAGGCCAGCACACCAACCGATTGGACAACGGCCTGTTGCTGCGGGCCGATTTCCACACGCTCTTCGATTGCGGGTTGATGTGGGTAACGCCCGAGAATACCGTGGCTCTAGCCCCTTCGTTGCTCTCCACCGACTACACCGTGTTTCAAGGCAAGCCCTTGGACCTGCCTACCTCTGCGTCCCATCGCCCCAATCCAGCACACCTAGCTGAGCACGCCAAGGCGTGCATCGAGCGCCACTTTACGTCGCAACTCTAGACCTAGGGAAGCCATGCTGCTACGAAACACCACCCGCGCCAGCTGCTTTAGATTGGCCGTATGCGATGAGAACGCCGGCACAGCCGCCTTTGGGTGGTGCCTGGAGCAAGTCCCAGCCTTGCGACATGAAGTCCTAAAAGCCCTGGCTTGCGCCGCTGACATGGAATTGGTGGTGGCCACTCAAGTATTCGCTGAAGACCGGGGATTCACCGACCTCGAGCTGATCTCAGGCACCTCGCTACACGCGATTTTCGAAGCCAAACTTGGATGGGGCGTCCCCACAGTTGGAAAACTGGAGCGCTATTTGCCGCGTCTGCTGCACTCACCTGTCCAAACCCAGCTCTTGGTGTCGGGTCAGCGCCGCCGACGCGCCCCGGATGCCACCCGCAGCCCCCGGGGACCGGGGCTGGCCCACCCAAATGATTAACCTTCTCCATAATACGCAATGATTTCCAACGTTTTCGATCCGCGCGCCTACCTTGCTTTCCTTAGGGGAGGTGGTTCACCTCATTCCCCTAGTGCTCGATCGATATGTAGAATCCAATTCAGCAATTTCATCGCGCAGTTATCTAACACCCAAATGGCTATCAATAAATCAGAGATATACGCCCGCTTTCGGGCCACCTGCGATGAGCTGTGCGGTGATGCGGTCGACGCCGCTCCCTCATTCGTCACCTGCGTGTTCCGCGACAGCGCGTTAGCCAACGATGAGGCCAAGACCAAGCGCGTCGCCATCCTGCAACAACACAACATCCATCACGTGCGGGGTCTGTGATATGGCCGATGGCCTGAAGACGGTGGGCGAAACCATGCAAAGTTACTCCCGCGAGGAACTTGAATCGCTCGATGGCGTTATCGACTACGCTGAGAAGATGATTTACCGAGACGGGCAACAGCATCCATATACCTCATTGCGGCGAAGTGCTTATGGCAAGACCGTGGTGATCGAGACCGAAAAAAAGGGCCGCCAAACTTTCCGTCTCAGCCAGACGCCTGCAGTCATCACACCCAATAGCTGTGGCTATGCGACGCCCCACTCTCCGGTTGGCCGCCTGTGTGGTTATGCCCGTTCCGGGGACAGGGGCGAAAGCACACTGTGGGGCGAACGGAAAGTGTCCGAGATCCGCCTTTTCGACCGTTTCGATGGTGTGCACTTCGAGGAGAACGTCCGCAACTTCCTCAGAATGCAGGTCTTCGGCGATCGGGTGAAAGACGCCGTGACTGATCTGGCGGCGTCCCTCCGCCAACCCAGCAAATCGCTTCCCGTGACGAAGGAAGAGGATGAAGCCAAGACACTGTCTTCCCAGGTTGAAACAGCTACCTTCATCGTTGCCGATGAAGAAGATGAGGGGATGATCGATCTGAGCGAGATCGATGAGTCCGAAGATGAGCCAGAAGTTCGCGCAGTCACCCCTGCCGGTTACTTCGGTCTGAACGAAACCTTCTACGTCAACCGTACCCGCGAGCAGGACGAGATCATCACCCGCTCACCGTTGGGTGCAATGTTCGTCGAAGGCGTGGCCGGCTCAGGCAAGACTTCGGCTGCCCTCGGCCGCTCCAAGATGCTGTGCGACTTCGACGCCAGCAACGTCACGTCGGAGGCTGAGTTCCGGGACATTCTCGGAGCAGACGCAGCCTATTGGGACGGTAGATTCGCGGGGCAATTCTCCCAGGACAGCAGTGTAGGCTTTGTGCGTACGGGGGAGCTAATCCAGTACTTGAAGGAAACCTGTCGGCGCATCGATCTGCCGAATCTGCCCGTTCTTGAGTACAAGGAATTGCAGACACGTTTGCGCGATCACCGCGGGCTGGCTGGTGGCGGACCAAGCAAGTCGTGGGCAGGATCGATAAACGAACGCACGACGACGGTGGATACCACCATGGCGTGGCTGCGAGCTGCAGATGCTGCGATGGGGCGGGAGTTGGCTGCACGAATGCGGGAAACACTACCGAGCCGTGACGAGGTCATCACGGGGTTCGAGGACAAGTATCTTGCAATTGCCGCTCGAGTGGCAGATAAGGCGTTGAGCGTATACGCGGTTAATATCGAGGGGATTGCTCGCGAGTTGGAGCGGAGTGAGGGAGCGGAATTCCGGCTTGACCGGATAGTGGTCCGGATGCATGAGCGCCTTGCCAAGTTCCGTAAGGAAATCCTAGGCAAGGATGTGCTGTGGCTTTTTTTCCAATGAAATAACGTACATCGGCAGCCGGGAAACCGATCTCGCCCAGCAGCTGATTGATGATCTTGCCGAGCTCTACGACCGCCATGGTGCGCGGCTGGTCTGGGCTGGAGATAACGGTCCGATTGATAAGCGGATTAGGTTCGTCGATGCCGACGGCAATATCCTAGAATGGAGCGAAGAAGTTGCTGAACAGCTGGCGGATGGCAGGTCTTTCATACGTGACGAGGAAGGGCGGATCGTCAAGGCTCTAGTTACGAGCTTGGACGACCTGTACCTACGTCTACTGCCGACTGCGAGCGAGAAGGTGTACAGAAACAGGGAGGGAACACTTGTAGCGTTGAAGGCTGAACAGGGTCTGGGTCGGAGCAAAATCCCGCTTAAGAAGGAGGAGGTGGATGAGGATCCGGATCTGGACGATAGCGAGCCCGATGCCCGTACTGCGGCTGCTCCAAAGGTTGTCATGAAACGCAGCATCGATTCCCGGCTGCGCCCTCTGCTTCGTCGTCGCATGCTCGCACCGTTGCGGGACATGGGGGGGTTGTATGAGGCGGGACTGATAAATCATACGACGTCCTTTCCAACCACGGATGTAATTGAAGAAATCAAGCAGAACCTGCACCTTCGGAAGCTTACGAAGTCAGACATTGATCTGCTTCTGTGTATGTTCCAAATCGCTGGGCGGTCATACAGGGCGACACCAACACAGTTGTCAGAGCCTCCCTTCTTCCAGTCTGTATTCATTGACGAAGTGCAGGACTTCACTGAGCAACAAGTGTTCCTTATGGCGGAACAGGCTCGTCCAGAGTACCGTGCGATTACCGTAGTCGGTGACTTGGCACAGAAGCTTCATAACGGTACTAGCATTGATGTCAGAGCATGCTTCCCTCGCGGGAAGCTAGAACACGTGAAGCTCAGCCTGAACCTTCGGCAGGCAGATGCGCCCGGGCTTGCGCTTTTCAGTGAGTGCTTTCGCGCGTTGGCGTATGGAGATGTCGAGATCGATTCACGCGTTGTTGAAACGGCAGTGAACGCGGGATCGGGGATTTCCCTGCCGATTCATGGGATCTGTCCCGATGATACGCATCTCGATCAGCGAATCCTGGAAGAACTGACCAAGCTTGGCGGCAGTCAAACCGCAGTTGTGGTTTTCCCCACACGCGTCAAGGCGGAAGAGACATTCGCTCGCCTGCAGATCGGTTTGGCCGAGAAGATGATAAACGCCAACATTTCCAGCCATGTGGATCTGTCGAAGCGTTTTGTTCGGCACTTTGCGACCATCGATAACACGAAAGGCTTGGAGTTCGACGTTGTACTTCTGCCAATGCTCGATGATTACGATCTATCGGATGATCTCGACCGGAACCGTCTCTATGTAGGTATCAGTCGAGCAAAGCAGCGGTTAGTTTTGCTATCTCGCCAGAAAAATCTTGATCCCGTACTCGACAAGGTCGTTTCCAGCTATCGGGCCCTGTTAGGCGCAACAGCTGTCAAGAACTGACAATGTCTATCACCTCTATCGCATCAGTGTTCTAGGAAGCGCTGGGGAATGAGCATGCGCAGACTTTTGTGTAGCTCGAAACCTGTTTCCAAAAGGATCTGCCCCCGGACCATCATCGAAGCCAATCGCAGTGCTAGGCCTAACCTGACCGGCAGCTACCGGCCAGAAGCGGATCTCGGGCCAATGCGATGGTCACTCCCTGCCCCTAGCTAGTTGATTGCCGCCTACTTCAACGCCTCTCTCCATGCTAGGCAACGGGTACGGCGCTCAAAGGCCGCTCCAGGATACTGGTCGATTGCAATGATGTTCTCCGCCGGAACAGGCTCTGTCGAGTAAGCCTCGTAATTCACGACCTCAGGACGCTCAAGCAAGCCAGCGGTATTTAGATCCACTTGGCAAACCCAATCCACAAGCACTTGCACTGCTCGCAAACTGGATATTGGCACCCAAGCGTCGATAACCGTGGGCCGTCCCAGGTTCTGCAACACAGGCGCAATTTGTCCGTCATTTGTATGCGCCCAATACATAGCTTCACCGCCCCAGCTCCGCAGAAGAGGACTAACGGCCTGCTCATCCGGCAATTCACTCGAGAATCCGAACCAGAGTTGTCCCTTGCGACTCCAGTGCCCCGCTTGGTGGCCAACTCGCAGCCGAGCTGCCACCTCATTTGCCAGATCACCCGCCGCTTGCGCAGCGTCAATTCGCTTTATTAGCAAGTCCTCAGACAGCACTTGAAGCCCGTCTTTGAGGATATCTTGAACTTCAGCGTCAAGCAGTCGCGTACAGTGCCACCCACGCAGAGCGTAACGTCGCACCTCCGGGGTCAAAAACTCGTGTAGCTGGTCATAGTTGCCGGCCCTTCCGGGACTCTCATTGAACCAAGGCTCCGACCACCGCCGCGAAGCGATCAGCTTCTCCCGCAGAGGTTCGGACCAGCTGTCGGGCCTATCGGGATCAAGCGGAAGGATTTGCATAGTTCTTTGACGATTGCACCAGAGAGAAAATCTATGCTACAGCTCGAACCGAACTGGATTAAGTTGGCAGCCGAGCGCCGGCTTTGGGTCGCATGACACCCTGCGGCCAGGAACGGACGTTCAACCATAGAATTAAGCCGACTCGCGAAGCGACTTCGGCTTGAATGAACCATTAGGACCCACTCGGACGGAACCCGCGTAAAAGACTTTCGAATAGCAACCAACCGCAGACCGGAAGCGACACCAAGAGCAGAAGTGGGGCCCAGAAAAGTGAAATTCCCAGCCATTCTTGGATGTTGTGACCATATGCAAAGCATGGCTCGATGAAGTTACCGGAGTCCCGGCATCCAAAGTAGTCAAATGCCCATATGCCGATCCGCCACACAAGAAAACTAGCGAGTGGCAAGAGCGCGAGCATCAGATTGCGGCGCACTTGCTTCATTGGCCTAACTCCGGAATTCAACCGACCCGCACGGCGGCATCGACTCTAATGAATGGTTAGAACTGGCAGCTATGGGGCCAGCCCCCGCCACCTGAAACTCCACCGGAACCAGGTGGCGACAAGCATTCGGTCTGCGTGGATAGCGCCATTGGGCAACGACAGAAAGAACAGCCTCGTTGTAACCGATGGGTTGACCGGCGCTACGTCCGACAGGATGCCACTCCGTTGAGACGATGACGGGCGATTGCACCTGACCCGCAGGGCCGATGACAAACGAAACCTGGGCTTTGCCAGAGAACTCGTTGTGCAGCCGGGGCGGTAGCCTTGGTGGAACCGTCGATTTAGGAGTAAGTCCAGAAGGACAGGTCGGGGGTGGCTCGGCAGCAGCGCAAGCGCCAAGCGTGATGCCAAGAAACAGAGCTACCAAATTGCAAGTTGTTCTCATGGCGAGTCAAGCTACCCGATAGGCGGACCCGTGGGTCCGGTTACACGACTTACGCACAAAGCACCGTATGGTGGGCTTTCTCTTGTTACAGCTAGATTTTAGGGCGCCTGGGACCAGCGAACAAGCGAACGCAAGACCGGTCCCTGCGGTAGGCTCGTCGATCGCAACAATACCCGCTTTGGGTCGGAAGCCGCCCTCCCCTCGCCGCGACAAACATCCCTGATCCACTGTCTTGGCGACGTCCGCTTCCGGCCGAGGCTGTGTGAAAACTCGTCGAAGCGGGTCTGCCGATGACAATGCGGGCAGTTCGAGCAACCGGCGCCGCGGTAAAAATGCGGGATGCTCAGGCCGCGATGGCCCGCACCAGACCTTCGGTGCCCATGATCTTGATCATCCGCTTCATGTTGTAGGCCAGAACCGCCAAGCTGATCTCGGTTCGGACCTTCGGAAGCGTCTTTGTCAGCAATGGCGTGGTGCCGAGCCACGATTTCAGCGTGCCGAAGACATGTTCCACCGTTTGGCGCCGCGCCACGGAAGCTTGTGGCCTGGCATCCAGCAGCAACTGCATTCGCTCGAGCACATGCTCGTGCTCCCAACGAGTGATTCGTCGATAGCTGGCGGTCGTGCACTTCGTCCGCATCGGGCATCGTGGACAGGCGGATGACCAGTACTTGCGCAGAGTCAGCCCATTCTCTTCGGTCGTGAAGCGATGGATCGCCCGCTCGCCTGCCGGACACGCGTACTCATCCGCGGTTTCGTCGTAGACGAAGTCGCGCTTGTCGAACCGGCCTTCGGCCTTGCTGTTTGACGTGAGCGGCTTGGGCACTAGCGGAATGACGCCAGCCTCCTCGCACGCCAGGATTTCCGGCGCGTTGAAGTAGCCGCGGTCAGCCAGCGCGGTTAGGCGCTTGGTTCCAATGGCTTCCTTGGCCTTCACTGCCATGCGCGAGAGCTGAGCACGGTCGTGACCATCAGTTGTAACGTCGTGCGCGACAATCAGGTGATGTTTGGCATCCACCGCCGCTTGCAGGTTGTAGCCCACGGTGCCGGTCGCACGGCCAGTTGAAGTCATCGACCGCGCATCCGGATCCGTTAGCGATATCTGGCGATCCGGCGCGGCCTCAAGCTGCTTCTCGATGCTGTCCAGCTTCTCCATCTGCACATGCAGCTTGGCCAATTTGTCCCTCAAGTGAGGAACGCGACCCTCTGGCATCAGCGCTGGATCGCGATCCGCCCGGTCCAACTCGGCCAGATAGCGCGCAACGCTCTCCTCCAGTTGCTTCCGGCGTCCCTTGACCTTGCCGACCGTGAAGTTGCGATCCCGACTGTTCACGGCCTTGAGCTTGCTGCCGTCGATGGCAACGATCGCATGCGAGAAGACCTTCATGGAGCGGCACAATCCAACGAACCGGCTGCACACGGCGGTGATCGCGGCGCCGTTGTCCTTGCGGAAGTCGGCGATGGTCTTGAAGTCCGGCGCCAGACGGCCGGTCAGCCAGATCAGCTCCAGGTTCCGTTGCGCTTCCCGCTCCAGACGCCGGCTGGACTGGATGCGGTTGAGATAGCCGTAGATGTAGATCTTGAGCAGCGCGGCAGGGTGATATGCGGGCCGACCGCCCGCCACACGATTGGCGGCCTCGAAGCCCAGTTGGCTCAGATCGAGTGCTTCCACGAAGGCATCGACCACCCGTACCGGGTTGTCTTCGTCGACGTAGTCTTCCAGTCGATCAGGGAGCAGAAGGCCTTGGGAGCGATCAACTCCATCCACGAATCGCTTCATGCAAAGCACCCATCGAACGGTGCTCAGATCTTGCCAGCAGAGGCAGGGTTTTCACACAGCCTCGGCCAAGAGCGGACACGCCCTCCCCCCGAATGCCCGCCGCGGGCGAGATCGAGGACGGTCCAAAACACCGTCCACACAAAAATCTACGCACGCTCCTTTGTGGGCCAAAGAACGTTCTTCTCAAGTAAGGACTCCGCAATCTCTGGATTCAGCAGCAGACCGCCGCTTGCTGGCCAAACCCCGTGGCAGTACGCTCAAGGGACGTACCCGGCTCGCGTGATCTATCCGCCAGCTTTGTACCAGCGGTCATTAGTGCCCGTTGCCGCCGGGCAACACCAGGGGGAATCGCATGAAAACGTCGTATACGTTGCCGCTTTTGGTGGTCGCTTTACTATGCACTTCTTGCGAGAAGCTGAATCCTCACAAGACGAGTCGATCGGCCTTGGGAGTAGCGGGCAGCAAGGACACGCGCGGCACCCTCTTCGTGTGGGATAGCGATGTATCAGCTGCAGTTGCCTACCCTCATCGAACCATCTCCGAAGATGGAGCTATCAATGCGACTGCGATATGCATGCAGCGGGCTATGACAGCCGGTGCGGTCTCCGCCGAGGTCTCAGCCGCCATTAACGACACCGCTGCTGCGCTCATCAACCCCAACGCAAAAGTGACTGGTGAGCCACTCGCCCAAGGTGCTTTAGCTGTCAGTAACGCTATTACTACTCTCGCGGTCTCCACTGAGCGCACTGCTTATGTTGATACGACCCTTTTCTATCTCTGCCAGCTCCACGCGAACGGTGGACTTAACTCTGCACAATTGGACCGGCTGGTAGGCGACTTGATAGAAAAGAGCACCGCTATGCAGCCCGTGCATGCCGAACTGACGCAGCTTGTAGCGCCCGACCTCGCGGGGCGTGCTGCGCTCGCGAGAGAGCGTGCAGCGGCGAAGCGTGCTGAGGCGACGGAGGCAGAACGCGAAGCCAAACGTTTGCAGGACGAGGAAGACAAAGCGAAAGCACCAGCGACTAAGACCGACGGGGTAACTCAGCCCGTCCAACCTACGCCACCCGCGCAACCTACTACGTAACCATCTTCTGGCATCTCACAGATGCAGCGCGATCTTGGAGCGACAGCGGCCGACCAACAAGCCCGCGTACAAACGGACGCAACTGTTGGCTCGGCGCCCGCTCAGGTTTTACGTTTATGGCCGCGCAAAGGTCCGGTTTGGGTCGAAAGCGCTTGGTGTAGCATAGCGTTCAGATTAGTCCCACATCTTTCAGTTCAAGCGATATCGTAACCTAACCGCTTCTAGCACTTTCGCTCGGATTCCCGATGGCTGTCCCCGACCAATCTGACATCTCAGGACCGCAACGCGAAGTACAACGGCTCTTGGGCCGTTGTCTCTTGCGTTTGCAACAGTACGAGCGCCTGCTGAAGGCAATGATCGCATTCCAGAAGCTGTATGGGACATCTGAGATGCTCCCGCATGCTCTAGGCGCCCGAATGGCAGAGACTAGCGACAAGACGCTAGGCACGTTGATCGGCCGCCTGATGGGCGACTACATCTTGAAAGAGGATTGCGAACTATCCGACGACACACACAAGCAACCTGACGGCTCAATCCATTTCAGCTTCCGGATGCAGCTCAAACTGCCAACCGAACGTCACGAGGCCCTCAAGACGGAACTGCGCGAGCTGGTGACACTACGAAATACACTGGTGCACCATTTCATCGACTTACATGATCTCTGGACTATTGACGGTTGCCTTCAAGCCCAGGGAGCGCTGAGCCGCTCATACGCAGAGATCGACCGGCACTTCGAACAACTGGTCACGTTTTCTGGCTACATGGATGAGGCAAGAAAAGCCGCTGCCGAGTTGGTGCAATCAACACAATTCCACGAAATGGTCGTCAATGGAATTGCACCCGACGGTAAGATTCTTTGGCCCATGGCGGGCATTGTCGGAGCGCTGAGGGAAGCTTTCCATACACTTTCCATCGACGACTGGGTAAACCTTGATGCTGCCACGCGATGGATTACCGAACACCATCCTCAGCAAACGCCACAAAAGTACGGCTGCTCCCGCTGGCGTCACGTCATTCACGAGTCGGGACAATTCGAGTTGCGTCGATTCACGCACAATGGACAGTTCGGAGCGTGGTATCGGGAACGACGCAACGCGACCGACCGTTAAACGAAAGCTTCACGACAGTCGCTCAAGAGGTGCCTGCTCGCTACGGACGTCCGCTAACGGTCAGGTGACGCCCAGAGTCCAATAATGAGCGCGTACTCAGCGCCTGCATCCACGTGGTGGAGGTGATGCTGGCCTTGCCGGTCTGTGACAGGTGCCAACCCAACAGTTGCTGGGTATGGCAATCGATCACCAGCGCCATGCTGAGCGCCCCGTCTTTCCCTCCCCATACACAGCACGGGTCTGTGGCTCATCGCCGGCAGCTTATCCTGATCCAACAACGACGCCGCCAATTCCCAAAAATCGCTGGTATCGTCAAGGGGATTACAAGCATTTGCTCATGCCAGAGCAGAATGGCATGAGATACCATCTCCCCTGGTAGAACTTCTCGCTCTCCATCGTACTCGTAAAAAAGTGGGGGCTCGGAAAATCTGGATCGTAAACGGTACCTAGGTTTTCCAGAGAGAGTTTTTTCTCGGACGTCTTCGTATTTTTTTTCGTTCATTTTCCCGGAGTGGGTACGTTGAGGAGAATATGACGCGAAGTCTCCCCAAGAAAGTCGAAGCCGCCTATCACCGCACTGATCCGCTGGAGCAGCGACGCCCCATGATGCAAGCATCGGCTGATTTCGCCCTTCCACTGGTAGCATGAGATAGGCAATGCTCTTCGCTCTCCATATCGAGGTTGCTCACAAGCTTGTGGGCATGGCCCCCGCTGCGTTTTTTGAGTACGCCACGGGCCTGAACCACATGAACTATCGTCGAGGACGTGGCTACGCAGCCTTCATGGCCAAGCGCGAGCAAGTCGAAGCACATTCGGACTCGCTACTGCTGCGCATGCTCCAGAAACGCGGCGTCCCAGACGCCGAATTTCGAGGATTCAAAGAGGAAATCCCCCAGGGACACTCGGCGATCATGCTCTACGGGCTAGGTTTGCTCAACGAGCATACGTCACCACCAACCCGAGAACTGGTCGCCATGTTCGATGCGTCCGACAAACGGCTATGTCAATTGTCGGACACAGACGTGTCCGGCTTTTTCGACGAGATAGGCCCGCAGTCCGAGCTTGGGCCTGCCTACTGCGCAACGTTGGCGGTGGCGGGTATCCGAGGTCCCACGCTGGAGCTGACCGCACCTGAGCGGGCCGCCTTCAATCTGGCCCTGAACCGGCGCGCCAACATGGCGCTGTCATTCCTGGCTGCAGTGGACCACGAAATCGGGCATTGGATTGGACGGACCGGGGTGCCAGACGCCTTGGCGGGTCTCCCCAGATTTGCAGTGCTGTTGGCACCGCCTGGACCAACTCATCGGCGTCGCCATACCCCGGCTGACCCTACCGCGCGCCTCGTAGATTTCATTGGCGCCGTCGGCTACTACTTGCGCGAAGGCCGCTGGCCTGAGCGCCCGCTCCCTATCGCGGACATGGGCACCCAGGCAGATCTATCAGGGACACGGCTTGGCGAGGGCGATCGGTTCGTTCGCGGCTTGAGAAGTGGCAAGGCCCAGCTAACTCGAAAGTCATTCAGAACACTGGTCCACACCCAACTCTGGACCACCAAGGCGAAGGCGTCTGATCTCGATGACCAAGCGGACCTGCTTGAAACCTACCTGGTGGCCGCACTCTTGTTGAGCCTACTCCTGCCAGACCACCTAACCACCGCGGGCCACATGGACCGCACGGGTTGGCGGGAGGCCTATCTGGGATGGTGGGAGCGGCATAGACACCGCTACCCACCCCCGGCCCCGTCGACAGGCCCACCGCCCCCAGCTTGGCTGATCGATCCGTAGTCAGCGCTTCGCAGGGGCGTTGCTGCGGTTGCCGCCAGACGGCATCCCAGGCTTGGTCGACGGCCACCCAGCGGGGCCTCGAGCGCCGCCGGCAGTCGAGCCGCCCTTCGAGCCACCACCTGCCTTCCCAGCCGATCCACCATTACCCTTTGCCATATTCGTCTCCTTGTTAGCCCCACACGGGGCAAGGAAAGCTTGAACGTTGGCGCACTCCGATTAAGCCCTGAAAGTTCACAGGTGGACGTTGCGCTGGTGAGGCTGGCGTAGGCCCCACCATGGAGCTAAATTGAAGTATCCGTGTTAGCGGACGTGGGGAACCCTCTCGAAAAAAGAATGTCCCCCCATTCATCATCGATGCTATTCTCCCAAATGCTTTTGACGAAGCGCCAAAAGCGAGAAAGGAAGCATCAGGGGGATGCATGTTGGAAAAGGATTATTACGAAGTACTGGGAATCCGTCCCAGTGCGTCAATCGATGAAATCGACCTCGCGTACAAGGGGCGGCGGAGCCAGTATCACCCGGATCGTTACGCCAGTTCCGATTCCGAAACCCTCGCCTGGGCCACGGAAAAAATGAAGGAACTGAACGCGGCATACTCCATCCTGAAGGATAAGAGTGAGCGAGCACGGTTTGATCAACAGCGTGGGAAGCAATCTGCCAAGCCGGCAGCTTCACCACCGCCCATTCCCGAGCCGGACGAGCGCAGCCCGTTGCTGGATTTTCTTCAACGGTATGTACCGGACAATGAGTTCTTCCAGAAGATACATGTCGCTCCCAACATCCCGCAGAAAAAGCTGGGTGGCGCCCTGGAAAGCTATGGCCGTGGGCTGACCCCCCGTAATGTCATCGCGCTGATCGACGACACCGTCTTCGGGAGTGCTAAAGAGGGTGTGCTTATCACGGAGCAAGAGCTCAGGTTCAAGGCGGTATTCGAATCCCCCTGCTCGGTCCAGGTGGAAAAAATCGGCAGCATCGAGGCTTATAAGAGCAGGATCACGGTCAACGGGCAGGAATTTGGCAAACTGAACGTGCCGGACTCAGATGAAGTCCATCAGTTCTTTGACTTCTTCAATGCCTTTTGTCGGCAGCGCCACGCCGATGCGCCGCGCGAGACCAAGCACAAGCGCCCGGCTTCTGCCGGAACAGGGCACCAAGCCCTCACGCTGCTGGAAAAGGGCTACTACAAGAGCTTTGAGCAAAACATAGACAGGAGGATCAGTACTACTCAAGGAGCGGAGCAAGCGGTCCTGCAGCTCGCCAGCCGGCTTCTGCCGATCTCCCTGTCGCTTGCAAAATGGATCGAATCGGAGAGCGGTGTTCCTCGCGAACTGCGCTCACTCTGGATGAGCGACGCCATTCGCTTTGAGCTCCTTATCTACTCGACCGCTGCCGCTGAGCACTTGATCAGAGCAAATATCCCTGACGGGCGTGAGTATGCGGATGAGATTGCAGCAGCTACCGCGACCACCCTGCTGATCGAATGCATCATCGAGGTCAGTGGTTTCAGTGAGATCCGAGGTCTCCACAAGATGGAAACCATCCAGCAAGAGCTGAGGAAGTCGGGATTCTTCAACGAGTTCATGCGCAGATGGGGCCGATACAAGCTCCTGATATCAGAAAGGGATGCCTCCGGCCTGATTGATGAGTTCGAGCATTCCATCCGCTCGCCCGCACTAATGGAGCTCTACCCAGTGACCGCTTTCGGCAACCAGTTCCTGGGTTTCATGCACGAGGCAACAGATAGATATCTGCCCACGAATGCCATTCCCGGGTTTCTGGATGACATCGATGACGATATCGAGAGCGCGCTTCTTGAGTGGATCGCCTAGTGCCAATAAATGACTGCTTCGAATTCAAGGAATGACCGTGAAGAAACTGGCCGCACTTTATTTCATCATTGCAATCATCTTCGCTTTCTACGGGAACTGGTGGGGCGACGACGCTTACAGGGGCTTTGCATACAACGTGGGCAAGTCAATCATCTGGCCTGCAATTATCTTCCCGTCGCTGGGGAAGATACTCGGCGGCATTGTACTGCTTGGCGTACTCGGTCTGGTCTTGGCATCGAAGAAGTGAACCACATGGCGAAGAACGCAACAATCATCCTCATGGCGATGATCGTCTCGATGCTGCTTGTGGCATGCGACGGAAAGTCGCGAAGCAGATATGTAGCTAGTTGTACCGCTCAGGGCATCCCGAAGGAACTGTGCTCGTGCACCTACAAGGAGCTGAAAGGCAAGTTCAGCAGCAGCCAGATCGACGACTATGTCCGAGTCGAGAAGCTCCCGGACCGGGAATGGAATGGGACAATGGTCGACGCACTTGAGAGCTGCGGGGTCGGTAAAGAAGCCGCCTTCATAATGAGGCGCGCATTTGGGCTTGACCAGCCGGCAGGCCTTCCAGATCCGGCACTTGCTAAGCCCCCTGCAACGCCTCAGCAGGATTCTCAGCTTCCCCTGCAAGAACCCGCTTTCTCGCAATGCGGAAAGGACGCTGACTGCAAGGGTGACCGGATATGTGAGTCTGGCCAGTGCATGGCACCTTCCAATGCTGGTTCCATTCAGTCACCTGCGGAGCCTGTGCACTCGTCGCTATCAACTGACGCGACGACATGCACAAATGCTGAGCGACGGATCTTCAGCTGCACCACCACAAACCAGAAGGAGGTAACGCTGTGCGATTCCGGCTCGGCACTGCGTTACATCTTCGCGCGACGTACGGAGAAGTCCGAGATGAACCTCTCTGTCCCCCACAGCATGGTGTCAGTGGCACGAACCTCGTCGATGGACACGGTTAGAATTCCTACAGGAAATACGGTCTACAGCATCTTCGACCGGATCGGTGAGAATGGGGCCCGGGAAGCGGGCGTCAATGTCGAGATTAGCGGCCGTCACGTCGCAACAGTTCAGTGCGAGCCATCGTCCGTCGAAAGCCTGATCGACAACCTTCGTCCATAGATGAGGGTGCGCTGGATTTCTTCGTGTAACCGGGATCTGGGCTACATCTGAGGGATGTCGCCCGTCAAACTGGATCGCAGATCGGTTCAGGGCCACCTTCCCATCACGAATCGGCGAGGTCCATCATTTGGTCATGTTACGCAATGCTAGGCACTTCCTACTTGAGCGTACTCACGATGTTTCCAGTTCTGATCTCAATTTCCTGCCAGCGACCCGTTATCACAAAATCTTAGGACAGCCCTACAGCAGACGGCTCCTGCCGCTGCTCAGGAGTAGTCGCTGATGACATGAATGCTCCTCCCGGCGCGGTGGATGGCGTCGCCAACCAACTTCTCGAATGCGCCGTCGTCACACTCTCCGCGGTATCGATGAGCGTGAGCCATAACTCGATGCCGCTCTGTAGCCCCAGATTTGAGACCCGCACCTATTGGCTGCGGCATCCAGGTTCCAAATGCCGTGACCGAGAACCGGGACTCGTGTGCCGTCAGGGAGTTTGAGGGCCTTCATCTTTCTAACCAATCGAAGGTTCATGCCATCATCTAGGCACGCCTCCTGCATTGGTGAACCAACCTATGACCCCTTCTGAGTCATATCACGAAGCGCTTAGCCCCCACCGCCATTACGACACACTCGCCAATGCAGCCCTGACACTGATGGGAACAGTCATCACGGGCGCCCCTGCCCTATATGCTTCCGTGTCTAAGCACGACGGCACAGAAGCGATACTTGCGTTAAGCGCGATCATCATTGCCTTCGCAGTGAATAGCTATCGCCGCTTGGACAGTTACGCGGTGATCGCCTTGAATGTCGCCGCTGCCATTGAACGAGGCGACAAGGCAATTCTCCCTGGAAACCTGGGATTCGCACAGGTTTTTAAGGAGCTCAGGCACTTCCCAATGATGGCCTCGAACAGAACGTCATGGACGTTCCGGCGGATTCGTGCCATCGGCTACGGCTCGGCATTTCTTTTCTTGGCCGTGGCAGCAAGTATCGCTGCTGAACGTATCGCCTCGAGCTGACCAAACATCAGCTCGGACTGGTCCAAGCACAATACTCGACAGGCGGAAATCCACGCTGCTAGCCATAAGCAAGCGCGGAAACAGCTAAGTCCGACGACTTCTGATTCATGGTGCTCGTTCGTGCGTCATCCATACGGACCGCACCCGACATCGCTGGGGCACCTGGCTCAACGCGCTTGCGGAACTGTCGACTCCCCGTATCTCAATGCCAGGCTAAATTAGAGGTTTCCGGGTCGTTGACGGCAAGGTAGCTGACAACGCCTCGTCACTGATCTGACCAGAGCCATTATGAACAAAAGGCCCGAGCGTGACCCCGGGCCTTCTGTTTTTCCAAAATGTACTATCTCCGCACCCGCTTACATCATCTGGAAGGTAGTCACTCCCTGTTGTCGATGAAGCAAGTGGAAAGATTGGTTCGCAGAGCCTTCGGTACCGAGGAATGCTGGTTCGGCGCTCGAAGTCTCCGGTCCGGATTGCGCGATGTCGCCATATCCTGCCATTGCATCGATCAACTGCTGTAGTTCACTAGATCGGGTGATGGACTGCTCGCGCATTACGGGCACAGGCATGTCCACATTGGCAGCCATGCCCTGCCGATCCATTTCGAAAGGTAGAAGCTGCTCGTAATGCTCCTCCACATGCCAGGCCGCTTCGTCCTTCAGTCCTGGCAAAGCTGCCCAATCCGAATTCAATGGCCGCCAGGGCGTGATGGATGCCAGTAGATCCCTCCGATCCGAAGAGTAGCCTGATGAAACCAAGTCAAAGATCGGACGACCGTTTATCCGAGCACCCATGCCAAGCGAGGAGTTCAACACATCCTCATCGTCAACGATCAGCTGATGAGGCACATATCCCCCTGCCCCGCTCCCACCCCGCGTCATGCCGCCCCCTTGTACTTCCATGCTGGCAGGTACGCCCATCAGGCTGTCCATATCAGGCAACACCTTCATGACGGATGCATCCGACAGCGACATCGGGGCCAACATGGACTGAGCACTTGGCAAAGGCGCCAGCAATGCATTGATACTGGCTGCCGAAATGCCATAGCCGTCGGCGGGTTGCACATAGTCGATTGCATAGTCACCGCTGGCATCGAAGTGCTTGTATACGCGCACCTGCTGGCCAGCATCGCCATCCACCATGATGACCAGATCATCGCCATCCTGATGGAAGCTCAGACGGGTGCGGTTGATGCTCTTGCTGGCCGAGTTGAACAGCAGCCAATCGGTACCGCCGCCACTGTTATCAATGACATCGGCACCACCGCCATAGACATACTTGTCGTCGCCGGCACCGCCGAACATCGTGTCATCGCCGTCCTCGCCCACCAGGGTGTCATTGCCGTTGCCACCCATGAGGATGTCGTTACCGGAACCCGAGTAGCTGCCGTTTCCGCCGGACAGATAATCGTCACCATCCCCGCCGACCAACTTGTCGTCGCCTCCGAACCCGAACATCGTGTCGTTGCCCGCCATGCCCGTGATCAGGTCGCGACCGGAACTTCCCAGCAATTGTTCACCATTTGCGGTGCCGGTGACGACGTTGGGGTAGTCATTGTCATTACCCTCATCTACGCCGTCGCCCGGGTTGCCGGTACCTGGGCCCGGATCGCCACCACCTGGCTCACCACCGCCCGGATAACCAGATTGAGCCAATGCGTTAATCGCCGCAGTGTTGAGCATGTTGCCACTGGATGGCTGGACGAAGTCCAGCGCCATATCCCCCCCGAGGAAGTGATCGGTCACACGTACGAACCCGCTGGCACTACCATCCACCGTAATGACCAGGTCATCGCCATCACGGTAGAACGTCAAGTCATTGGCAGTGATCCCATTGTCGAAGAACACGCCATCGGTACCGCCACCAGTATTGTCGATGGTGTCCTGGCCACCGCCGTACACGTAGTTGTCGTTGCCTGCCCCCCCGATCAGGGCGTTGACGCCATCCTCGCCAACCAGCGTATCCGCACCAGCCCCACCTTCCAGACGATCATCGCCCGAACCAGAGCCGCTGCCATTACCACCGGACAGGTAATCATTGCCATCGCCGCCCTGCAAAGTGTCGTTCCCACCCATGCCGAACAACTGGTCATTACCAGCCAGCCCCTTGATCAGGTCTTTACCGGAGCTGCCCACCAATTGCTCCGCCGCAGACGTACCCTCGATGACTTGATCATACTCGCCACCAGTATTCCCCCCTGCCACAAGCTGGTTGATTTGAGCCGTGGTGAGGTAGAAGCCACCGTCCGGCTGCACGTAGTCGATTGCTGCATTGCCACCGAGGAAGTGATCAAGCACGCGAACTGCCGGCGTCGAGGCAGCATCAATGAAGATGACCAGATCATCCCCATCACGACCAAAGGACAGCCGCTCCCGCGTAATACCATTGGTGAAGAAAACACCGTCAAAGCCACCATCACTGTTGTCGATGACATCGCTGCCCGACGTGGCATCGACGATGTATTTGTCGTCGCCCGCGCCACCTATCAAGGTGTCATCATCGCCGCCGCCCACTAGCGTGTCGTTACCTGCACCGCCGTTAATCACGTTGGCCGCGCTATTGCCAGCAATGTAGTTATCAAGTGCATTGCCAGTGCCGCTGATGGCAACACCGCCGGTGAGGAACAGGTTCTCCAGGTTTTCCGACAACACATACGAGGCCGATGCCTGCACCTGATCCGTACCGGCATTGGCCGCTTCGACGGTCACGTCATCGGCGTGGTTGACGATATAGTTGTCATCGCCTGTTCCACCCTCCATGTGGTCGACGCCTGCGCCACCATCGAGATAGTCATTGCCCGCACCGCCGTACAGCGTGTCGGCACCGTTGCCTCCGAACAGATTGTCGTCACCGTCCAGACCGTACAACGTGTCGTCACCGTCCCAGCCACCCAGGCTATTATTGCCCGCGTTGCCGGTGATGACGTTGTTCAACGCGTTGCCGTTGCCGGTGGTCACGCCGCTGCGAAGAATCAGATTCTCAACGTTGTCCTCCAGCACCAGATTGGTCTCGAACACGCGCTCGACCGTGTCAATGCCTTCGTCTGCATACTCGTGCACGCTGTCTTCGGCGGACACGGCCACGTAGTAGTCATCGCCCGCACCGCCATACAGCACATCGGCCCCAGCACCACCTTCAATGCGGTTGTTGCCGGCATTGCCCCGAATCAGGTTGTCGCCCGCATTGCCGGTTGCATTGAGATCCGCCGTGCCAAGTAGCGTCAGATTCTCCAGGGTCTCGCCCAAGGTGTAACTGATGCTGGCTTCCACCGTATCGATGCCTTCGTTGGCCAGCTCAACAACCACATCCCCCGCATTGTCCACCACGTAGGTGTCATCGCCCAAGCCGCCGATCAAGTTATCGGCACCCGCCCCACCATCCAACCGGTTACCGTGCTGGTTGCCGGTCAAGGCCTGGCTGCCGGCACCGGCGACGCCTTCATAGGCATAGTCCACCAATATCAGGTTCTCGATGTTGTCCGATAACGTGTAGCTATACGCGCTGGACTGCACCGTATCCGTGCCTTCCCCGGCCAGTTCGATCACTGCGTCCGCACTGTCGTCCACGCGGTAGAGGTCATCACCCGCACCGCCGACCAACTGGTCCTTGCCGAAACTGCCATCGAGCACGTCATTGCCTGCGCCACCTTCCAGCAGATCATCCCCCTCGCCGCCATTCAGCACGTCATTGCCATTGCCGCCTTGCAGCCAATCTTCACCGGCACCGCCCATGAGCGTGTCGTTGCCATCCAATCCCTGCAAATGGTTATTGCCAGCATTGCCGGTAAGCGCATTGTCCAAGGCATTGCCGGTCGCGTTGATGTCTGCAGTTCCGGTCAGCTCAATCTTCTCGACGTGGTCGGGCAGGGCGAAACTGACGCTGCTGCGCACCAGGTCAATGCCGCCATCAGCCACTTCCACCACCACGTCGCCGGCGTCATCGACCACATAGATGTCATCACCGGCACCACCGGAAAGCTGGTCGGCACCGGTACCGCCATCGAGCAAGTCATTGCCCTGGCCACCGATCAGGATATCGTCGCCGTCCTGACCGTACAGGGCATCATCGCCTGCACCGCCATCCAGCATGTCCGCGCCGCTACCGGCCCGGATGGTGTCATTGCCAGCCTGCCCATTGATGGTGTTGTCCAGCGTGTTGCCGTCGATCACGTCATCCAGCAAGGTGCCCAGCAATGTCTTTGCATCAACCGCTGCAGCATCCAATATCCATGGCGCTCCATCACCAATGTCGATGACCAAGCCGCGCAAGGCTAACTGGGTGTTCGCATCGAAGAAGCTGACCAAACGAATCTGGTCAGTCGAAGACCCCACGAAGCACAACAGCAACGCCGTACCATCACGACGTAAGTAAACATCGCCTGCCGACACGCCCGAAAGATGAATCGTGCTTAGGCCTTGGGTGTCATTGAGGATGTCCTGACCATCGCCAACCGCGAAGTGGTAGTGATCATCGCCCTCACCACCTTCAAGTTGGTCGTTGCCCAGCCCGCCGATCAAATTGTCATCACCGGCACCGCCTCGCAGGATGTCGCTGCCAACACCGCCGTCCAGCACGTCGTCACCCTCATCACCTTGAAGCGTGTCGATGCCAACACCACCGCTGATCGTGTCATTGCCCAAGCCGCCGAAGATCGTGTCGTTGCCATCCTGACCTTGCAAGGTGTCGTTGCCAGCATTGCCATACAGGGTGTCGTCGCCCTCACCGCCGATGATGGTGTCATCGCTGGCATAACCCAAAAGCGTGTCTTTTCCTGAGGTTGGCAACAGCACCAGCGCCTTGACCGCTTCCACATCCCAAACTGTATCGTCGGCAAAGCGGACTTGGTCAAGCTGGTAGTTTCCAGCAGCATCGTTTGCAAAGTAACTGGAAACCGTGACCTTGTCTTCGCTACCCGTAAAAGTCAGCACCAAATCATCGTTGATTCGGCGTGCGAACACGTCTGCCGGCAGGATGCCTTGCCCGAATTGCAACACATCGACACGACCATCACCGGCATCGTAGTTGCTGATGGTGTCTCTACCATCCCCCACATTGAAGAGGTAGGTATCCGAGCCGATGCCGCCGTTGAGGTTGTCATTGCCCGCGCCGCCGTGAAGCACATCATCTCCGGCATCGCCCTTGAGTGTATCGTCACCTTCACCGCCCAACAGCGAATCATTTCCTTCTCCACCGGACAGTGTGTCGTTGCCGGCTTCACCCTTCAGCACATCGTTGCCGGCATTGCCGGAAATGGTGTCATTGCCCGCGCCACCAGCAATCACGTCATCCGAGGCATAGCCTTGCAATGTGTCATTTCCGCTGGTGGGTGCCATCACCAATGCCTTGATGGCATTCACGTCCCAGACCGTATCGGGCACTCCGGCAAACCGGATTTCATCAAGCTGATAACCGCCCGCGGCATCCGAGATGAAGTAATTGGAGATCGTCACCTTGTCATCAGTGCCATTGATCGTCAGCACCAAATGGTTGTTGATGCGCCGAACCGTGACGTTGGCTGGATCGATGGTCTGGCCAAATAAAAGCACATCGACGCGACCATCACCGGCATCGTAGTTGCCGATGGTGTCCTGGCCATCACCAGCATTGAAAAGATAAGTGTCCGAACCGGCACCGCCGCTGAGATTGTCGTTACCCACACCACCGTGAAGCGCATCATCACCGGCATCACCATTGAGCGAATCATCGCCTTCGCCGCCTAGCAGCGAATCGTTTCCGTCTCCACCAGACAGTATGTCGTTGCCGGATTCACCCTCCAGCACATCATTGCCGGCGTTGCCGTAAATTGTGTCATTGCCCACGCCACCGGCAATTACGTCAACGGATGCATACCCTTGCAAGGTGTCGTTTCCGCTAGTGGGGACCAGTACCAGTGTCTTGATGGCATTCACGTCCCAGACCGTACCTGGCGCTCCAGCGAACCGGATTTCGTCAAGCTGATAACCGCCCGCGCCATCCGAGATGAAGTAGTTGGAAACTGTCACCTTGTCTTCGGTTTCATTGATCGCCAGCACGAGATGATTATTGATGCGCCGAACCGTGACATTAGCTGGGTCGACGTTTGGGCCAAACAAAAGCACATCAACCCGGCCACTACCGGAATCGTAATTGTTGATCGTGTCCTGTCCATCACCCACGTCGAAAAGGTAGGTATCCGAGCCAGTACCTCCATCCAGTGCATCGTTGCCCGCACCGCCTGTCAGCGCGTCATTGCCGCCGTTACCATAAAGCGTGTCGTTTCCGCCTCCGCCGGTCAGGGTGTCGTTGATCTCGTAGCCGTAAATCTTGTCGGCCCCTTCGGTCGGCACCTGCACCAGGGCCTTGACCAGTTCGATATTCCAGGCCGTGCCATCGGCGAACCGGACTTCTTCAAGCCTGTAATGGCTGGCCGCATCCTGTAAGAAGTAATTGGATACCGTTATCTTGTCATCGGTGCCATTGATGGTCAGCACCAGGCTCTGACCATCACGTCTGGCCAGAACGTTTTCTGGCTCGATACCCACGCCGAACTCAATGGCATCCACACGGCTGGCAGAGGAGTCGTAGTTCTGGATGGTGTCTTGGCCATCACCAAGGTTGAATACGTAAATATCCGACCCTTCTCCGCCATCCAACGTGTCGTTGCCCAAGCCACCAATGAGACGGTCATTACCACCATAGCCGTACACCGTGTCGTTGCCACCAAGCGCAGCGATGGTGTCATCGCTGGCATACCCATACAGGTTATCCGCGTTTTCGGTGGGTACCAGCACCGCCGCTTTGATGTCCGCCACGTTCCACGCTGTGCCGTCGGCGAACCGGATTTCGTTCAACTGGTAACCGCCTGCGGCATCGCCATTGAAGTAATTGCTGATCGTCACCTTGTCGTTACTGCCGGCAAACGTCAGCACCAGATTCGTGCCGGAGCGGCGCACGGTGACGTTCGTTGCCTCGATGTCTTCGCCAAACTGCAACACATCGAAACGGCCAATGCTGGCATCGTAATTGTCGATGGTGTCCTGACCATCACCGGCATTGAAGACATAGGTGTCCGATCCGGCACCTCCCGACAAGTTATCGTTGCCGAGGCCGCCTTCTAAAAGATCGTCACCGCCGTTTCCGAAAACATTGTCATTGCCCGCGAGCCCTGTCAGCGTGTCATTGCCAGCGTACCCATACAGGTTGTCATTTCCTTCCGTCGGTACCTGCACCATTGGCTTAAGGACGTCGACCGTCCAAACGGTGCCATCCGCGAAACGGATCTGATCGAGTTGATACCCGCCCGCACCATCGGATGTGAAGTAGTTACTGACCGTGATCCGGTCAGCGGTGCCATTTATGGACAGGATCAGACTGTTATTGAGGCGCGTAGCGGTTACACCATCAGGGAAAATACCGTCACCGAGTACAAGTACATCAAATCGTCCGGGGCCAACGTCGTAGTTATTGATTACGTCCTGACCATCGCCGTAGTTGTATATGTATATATCAGAGCCGCTGCCGCCTGAAAGATTATCATTACCGGAATCACCGATGATGCGATCATCGCCTGCACCACCGTCAAGCACATCGCTCCCTTCTCCCCCGAGAAGAATATCTTTGCCATTTTCTCCGTATAGCGAATCGTTACCGGAATTACCCATGAGTACATCACCGCCAGCCCCCCCGCGAATGACGTCTCTGCCCTGACTCCCCCAGATGACGTTATTCCGGTTATCCCCCGTGGCATTGTCGGTCGCAACTATGACGCCCGCTTCAGTCAACGCATCAACGCCTTCGACCGAATCTAGAGAGGACGTAATCCACGATGACAGAAGGCTCCTGCCATCCCATCCCGCGAGGGAAAGAGAAGCGCCACCGTATCTATAGAGATCGACCAAATCCTCGACTGCCCCCGCAAGATCTGTGGCTCGATTAATATCAAGCATCAAATTCAATGGCGCGATGTCAAATACTGCCGTTCCCGCAACCAAATCGACCGTCACCGCGCTCAGGTAGTCCTTGAGTCGAGTTCTCAACACCAGCCCCGCATACAACGACTCTTTGAGGTCATCATACGCCTCCATCAGGGCAGATAATTGCTCTTCTTGAAGCGCAACATCTAGAACTTGCGAGTTTGGTGAATTGTCCTTCCAATGATAAGTATTTCCGCCAGTTGACACTCCATTAGCTTGAAAGCTCAGAAATGTCGAACCATTAAATCGCTCCAGAATTGATACGATTGGTCCGATTAGCCCGTGCTGTGCTTCCTTCCAAGCTTCGACAGCCAATACGCCCTCAGCAGCAATAGACACTGGAACGGACGCATAAAATCTTAAAGAACGCGATACTGCCCCGGATTGCTCAAGGATATCCTCACTACTCTGCATGGTTGAAGTCGCAGCCCATAAGGAAAGAACTTCGTCTAGCGAACCATGCATTTCATTCCTTGAAACTCCAGGCTGGAATGACTGAAGAAGTGCAAGTAAACCAGGAGACAGAGTTGCAGATTCCGCGAGATCGCGCACTGCTCCACGCCCATGGAGCAAGGGAAGAGCTTTTGATTCATCATTAGGATCAACAGGGTTTAAAGAGCCACTGAAATCACTGAAAAAATGACTCATTGCAAGCAAAAGGTCGCCCGCCAAACCTTCCGTCCCATCCGTACGCGTGAACGCACCTCTGTTATCGATCACATTACCGTTACCAAGATCAAGATCAGAAGTAATCTTTGGAGTCAGCGCAATGGATACAACCCCACCCTCCTCCATTGTGAACATCTCTCCTGCTTGGGAGATTCCATCTTGATTAAGATCTCTCCACAGACGAACGTCTGCGAAGAATGCGTCCGCAGCATCAAAAGCGCCATCTCCGTTCTGATCCAAATCAGCTAATGCTGAAAATCCCGATGTCGCGGTACCGCCGGAGGACAGAATTGTATCGGCTCCGAACAATTCGCGCCCGCTGTCAATCATCCCATTGCCGTTCCGATCCAGGACAAGCATCGCATCGTCGGAACTTATCCAGCCCGTACCGCTTTTTACACCGTCCCCATCGTGATCAAAAAGTACATTTCCCGTCGCAGGTGTTGTCTCAATACCATCACCATCTAGGTCGAGAACCAGTGGATCACGCCTAGGAATAAATTCTCTCGCACGATCGAACAAATCTCTGATCTTTTCAGAGAGCTCACTCCACTTGTCAGCGACCGCCTCTTTCGCTTTATCCGCGTTCTCCGAAAAATACTTCTCTATATCATCCCAAGTTATTTGACGAGGAGCATCGGGCAACCCATTGGGCCAGGTAGGTGACGGCCATTCAACTCGCGGATCACCGGTTGGAATTTCTTTATCAAACTTGTCTTTAGGGTTCGCACGCCAGTCTTGCTCGGGTTTCCATACCGGGGTCTGGGAATCAGGCGGTACCGATGTATCAATCTCAGTGCCATTGGGAATCTTTGGCCGGACAGCTTCGATTACCTCCCGCCAAGAACCGCCTCCTTGATCACGAAGTTGATTTCCAATCTCAATCCCGATTTCATTATTGTACAAATCGACAGCATGATCATTCTCATAATCACTACCGGGGAATACAGGAAATTCATGAGCATCTAAAATTGCCCGGGCACGAGTCTCTCCATACATCCGCGTCAACTCAGCTGCAAGTAGTATGTGGCGATAAGCATCAGCTGGACCGTCCTTCCGCCCTGGAAGTTGTGAGTCAACGGATTCACGCTGCGCTCTTGACGCCGCTCCATTGGTGAAATAATCCTCCCACCACTCGACGCCGTTTGCTCTGGTCGTGCCGCTTCCCATATCTCCGCTCCTTAGTTAGTCACTATCGGCCGATTGACGTTTACAGATCACCCTACTTCCCGAATCACTATCTAACCAAGCAATGTAGTGATATGAACTAATCGAGCTATCATCGCCCTCAAGCAAGCAGCTACTTCTAAAAACCTGGCTTTCGTCTTTTATAGAGTACTCAAACTCAACATGGTTGCCGCCACCTGCCCCCAGTGAAATTGGCTGAGTCAATTTATTCGATGATATCTCGCGACTTCCTTGGATGGCATTAACTCCGCCACGCCGAACTGCTTTTAGTGAAACATCCGATCCCGTTTGATTGTAGACAGTTATTGTGTCATTCACAGCGCAGGAGCAAAGAGCCGTCGCGACAACTGACGCCATTAGAATATTTACGCATTTAATTCTGCAGTTAAAAAGATACCTCGATGTCTCGGCCAGAATTTTGATCATAAATTTTTCAGATTGTGAGCCGGAATCGCCATGATCCATCCCCTATATGCAACGATTACTTTATGTGATCACTTGATCATAAAACTTTCAATTGACTTAGCGACATCATCATCTATCTCCCTCCACGATCTCAGATGAGAAATGGAAAAAACATACTCAACCTGCAAACCGCTATTGGTTACCGTCATGACGGTGCATGAAGGAGAGGGACCCCCTACCCGCGGACATTGCACCCTGAAATACTCGCCATCGCCCTCCTTGATATAGAGGTCAGCGCCCTTACTTTTGTCGCTCGCGCCTTGGTTATCCCAGTAGTGCGTAAGTCCATTCAGATCACTGGAAAAAAGGTCGAACCTATTCATACCCCTCATGCGCTGAATATATTCATCGCTTGGGTATAAGCTAATTCTTGGACTTATTATTATTGATATCTTGTTGCCGTGCCCAAGCCGCTCAAACTCCGCCCGAACCGACTCATCATACGGCCTTACCCCCGGGATCAAACCAGTTATGGAGATGCCCCCCGCCTCTGTGAATTCATCCTTTGGATTTGGCCACCTATTTTTCCTCTTCAAGAAATCATCATAGTGATATCCGAGAGGAACCTCATATTTCTTTCCCGCAAGCAAATACCTAACGGGCTCATTAAGGTTTACTTCTTCACTCATACCCCCCCCACAACCAGAAAGGAAAATAGAAATAACGGCAGCACTCCGCGACCAAATCGCTATATTCAAGTAAGGAAATTTCACCAACTCTCCCGATAAGCAATATTAGAAATAATATATTTCGCCAATACCACAGCTAAGCGACAAGGAATTAGCTTGTAGCGAGTAGCGCCTGCAACCGTTTCGCTCATCGTTCTCGCATTGCCTCAACACCATGCTGCTTTAGCGGACTAAGCAGGTAGTCGATCACCCGCCGCTTGCCGGTCTTGATCTCCGCGCTCAGAGTCATGCCCGGCGTCAGCATTACCTTGGTCCCGTCAATCACCAGACCCGCATCTGCCAGCTTGATCCGTGCCGGAAAGACTAGTCCAAGGTTTTCGTCCTGTGCGGCATCATGTGAGACCGTTTCCACGATGCCTTCTAGATAGCCATAACGGGTGTAGGGGAAGCTTTCCACCTTGAGTGTCACTGATTGCCCCGGCCTGATGAAGCCAATATCCTTATTCAATATCGTTGCCTCCACTTCCAGCGATTCCTGATTGGGCACTACCGCCATCAGAGCCTGAGCTGGCGTCACCACACCGCCATTGGTATGAATCACCAACTGTTGCACCGTGCCGTCTACCGGTGCCCGCAGTTGCATAAGTTGATCGCGCTGTTTGGCTCTGGTTACCTGCGGCGCATACTGTCGAGCCTGCTCGCGGGCCTGCCGCAAACCATCGAGGGTTTGCTGGCGAGTATCGGCCTCTAGCACGCGCAACTCTTCGCGCGCGCCAACCGAAGCAGAGCGGCTTTCCAGCAAAGCGGCCTTCTGGGCAGCCAGTGCCCGCTCCATCTCGACCATTTCCTGCTGACGGGCGAGATATTCATGACGACTGACGTATTGCCCACTAAGTAGCCGCTCTAGGTCGGCCACTCGCTCACGGGAGATAGCCAGACTCTGCTCCATCGGCCCGATCTGTGAGCGGACGGTGTTGGCCTGTGCATCACGCTGGGCAATGGCCGCGAGCAGGCTCTGCCGCCGTGCCTGATATTCGGCAAACTCACTGTTAGCCAAGTCCCCCGCTGCTCGCAGGTGCGGGGAAAATATTGACGGATCATCCGGTAATTCCGGCAGCATCCCGGTGTCCAGCGCTTGCAGCATGGCGACCTGACGCAATTCGGCCAGCTTTGCCGCAACCAATGCATCGTCTGCCTGTTGGGCATCTGCACCGGTGGCAGTGGCATCCAGTTCGACCAGAACTTCCCCCAGTTTCACGACCTGGCCGTCGCGGACCAGGATGCGACGGACTACGGCTGTTTCCATCGGCTGGATCACCTTGGTCCGCCCCCCCACGACCATCTTGCCGGGGGCCACGGCCACCACGTCCACCTTACCGATACAGGCCCACAGCAGCGCAAAGCAAAAGAAGCTAGCAATGATGCGCAGAGTCCAGCGGGCCGCAGGGGAAACTGGGGTTTCCGTCAGTTCCAGGTGTGCTGGTAGAAAGGCGATTTCGTCCTGTGTGCGTGACGGTGAATCCAGTGACTTCCGCTCCAACCATACGGCACGAAAGATCGCGGTGTAACGTCGTAGGAAGTCCCCCACGCCTTGCAGGACGTGCCTCATGAAGTCGTACCTCCTTGTTGCAGGCGGTGCAGATGTGCGTAATAGCCATCGGGCCGCGCCAACAGGGCTTCATGGTTGCCGGCTTCGACGATCTCCCCCTTCTCCACCACCACGATGCGGTTGGCATGGCGCACGGTGGAAAGGCGATGGGCAATGATGAGCACCGTGCGTCCCTTGCAGATGGCGCGCATGTTGGACATGACAGCGTGTTCGGACTCGTAGTCCAACGCACTGGTGGCCTCATCGAAGATCAGAATACGGGGATCGGCGATAAGCGCACGAGCGATGGCGACACGTTGACGTTGGCCGCCGGAAAGCCCCGCACCATGCTCGCCCACCTTGGTGTCGTAGCCCTCGGGCAGTTCCATGATGAAATCGTGCGCCCCGGCCAGCTTAGCGGCGCGAATAACCCGTTCCAGCGGCATGCCCGGCTCGGCCAGCGCAATGTTCTCGCGGACGGATCGGTTGAACAGGAAGTTCTCCTGCAACACCACGCCCAACTGGCGGCGCAGCCAGGCCGGATCGGCCACGGCTAGGTCCTGCCCGTCTACTAGTACCCGGCCGCGCTCGGGGGCATACAGCCGCTGCACCAACTTTGTTAGGGTGCTCTTGCCGGATCCTGAGCGACCAACGATGCCGATGACCTCACCCGCCTGAATGTCCAGATCAATGCTGCGCAGAATCTCGGGAGCATCGGGTCGGTAGCGAAAAGTAACCCGCTCGAAAGTCACCCGCCCGTGGATGGGCGGCAATGCCAAACGACTCCCTGGAACTTCGGTCTTGGTATTGAGGATGTCACCAAGGCGTTCTACCGAGATTCCCACTTGCTGAAAGTCCTGCCAGAGCTGGGCCAGCCGGATAATCGGTGCGGCGACTTGCCCAGAAAGCATGTTGAAAGCGATCAACTGGCCAAGTGTTAGTTTGTTCTCAATGACCAGCTTGGCACCGAAGTACAGGATGGCGACGCTGACCACCTTCTGGGTCAACTGCACGCCTTGCTGACCCAGTGTTGCGATCTTGGTGACGCGGAAGCTGGCGCCGACGTATCCGGCCAGTTGGTTGTCCCAGGTACGGATCATGCGCGGCGAAACCGCCGTGGCCTTGACCGTGCCGATGCCACTGACCGTTTCCACCAGGAAAGCTTGGTTGTCGGCACCGCGTGCGAACTTCTCGTCCAGGCGCTTACGCAGTACTGGCGTGATGCCGCCGGATATTAGTGCATAGACGGGGAGCGACAGCACCACGACCAAGGTCAGCCAGCCGCTATACCAGAACATCACTGCAAGGAAGACCACAGTGAACAGCAGGTCCAGCACCGAGGTCAGTGCCTGCCCGGTCAAGAACTGGCGGATGTTCTCCAACTCGCGCACGCGAGCGATGGTGTCGCCTACACGCCGCGATTCGAAGTAGGCCAACGGTAGGTTGAGCACATGGCGGAACAAGCGCGCGCCCAATTCCACATCGATCTTGCTGGTGGTGTGGGCGAACACATAAGTACGCAGGCCATTCATCACCACGTCGAACACTGCCATTGCGATCAGACCGACGGCGATGACGTGCAAGGTAGTCATCGCGTGATGCACCAGCACCTTGTCCATCACTACTTGGTAGAACAACGGCGTAACCAGCGCGAAAAGCTGTATGAACAGTGAGACGACGAAAACCTCGGTTAACAGCTTGCGGTACTTGACCACCGCCGGGACGAACCAAGTGAAATCGAACTTGGCCAGCTCCCCGAGCACTGACGCGCGCGAGGTAACCTGCAACAGACGCCCGGCATAGCGAGCTTCGAACTCGTCACGCGTCAACGCTTTTGGACGGCGTTCGACCAGATCGTGGATCAGTATCTGCGTGCCATCGTGCGAGACTTTGGCCACCACGAAGGGCGGTTCTTCCTCCGTGCCCCAAGCGAGTGCCGGGAGGTTGGCGCTCCCGATACGGGAAGCCGGGTGAAGATGGAATTTGGCCTTTAAGCCAAGCTGCTTGGCCGCCAGCAGCAGGGTGCTCTCGTCGAACGCCTCACCGCCACGGCCAAAATCATGGGTTAACTGCTGCTCGTCGGCCGCTATACCGTGGAACTGTGCCAGCAGCACCAGTCCACGCAGACCATAGTCAGGCTGTGGCCCATGCAGCGGCAGAGGCACGACCACATTGGGCGAACCATCGACATCCATGTCTTGCTTCCCAGCCCAATCAGGACAATGAAGATGTCGAATCTATACGCTTGAGGAAAGACAAACGCAAGTCGAAGAATTGACAAGCACATCATGGGTAGCGCGAGAAAATTGTGTAACCCCATGAAATAGAAACAAAAATAAAATATCCCTATCCGTGATGAGTATCACGCATGGAACACGCGCCACAGTGGCTCGCCACCGATTACCCGTGCATTTCAAATTGGAGAACCCGGTGCTATACGGTTCCGAGGAATTCACTTGAGGCCAGTGTTTCAGGGCGAATTCCGGCAAGGACCAATGCTCATTTAGGCGCATCCTGCGGTAGATGGCCCCTGCGGCTATCTATATGTCCTGCCAGGCCGCGCTAAGAGCAATGCGGCTGCCGGGTTAAGATGTCTGCATCAGCGAGGACCATCCATAAAAAGCCCGAAACTTTTAAATCCAGGTGGCGATCTTCCTTCCCCAAGGTCGAACACCAAATTCCAATGATTCTCGCACGCCTCAGCGAGACCCTAAGGTAGATCAACGAAAACGCGCTGCCGAATGACTTGAGCGCGCGAATGATGCCGTCTGTCGGCCTACTTAGCACTTGACAATCAAGAAGAAAAAATCATTCTCTATTGACGCGTATCCGATAAAACCCAGTCGCCGCGCTAGCTGAGAGCTGCCCTCGCTACAACAGTTCTCGACGGCCCACCCCAAGTATTAAGCAGAGCAATCGAATGGACTCCACAATTTCTGTGCACGATAAACTCGTCTCGCACCTATCGCAACGCATCCATCTTGGTAAAGATGAGGATACAGCTACCATCAACGAGTTGATTAAGCAGCTGAATCTTCACCATCCACGAAGCAGCTTTGAGGAGATTACGTTTCGATCCCTCAAAGAGCTATTCGCCTTCCTCCAAAACTCTGTTGACCTCTCGGTGACCGATGGAAACCAAAGACTCCCCATCGATACACTACGGACCATAGAACTATTATTTCTTGCAAACGAAAATAGCAGAAGGCACGTCTTTAACCTCCTTCGGCCACCAGCTGACCGACCGACAATGGAATTCAGCACCGGCACTACCATTTCCAGGGACAAGGAAGCAGCTGAACTAATCAACCTTTTGATAGATACCCTTAGCAGCGACGTGGACACCAGCAAGCGGCTGCGCTTATCTCAATTGCTTGGCAACGAGAAACACAAGACAACAGCCGAAAAACTCTGTTTAGGCGCAGAGCGCACCAGCGATGAGGTTGCTCGAACCTTAAATCTAGCAACCAGCAGCGACTATGATCTGGCGCGGGCGTATCACAAGCTTTCTGAGCTCCAGGACGCCATCGAAATTCGCCCTAATAAAGATCAAACCTGCCCTACATCAGAGGCTATGTTTGTCTACTTAGAGACGCTCGCTTTCCGGCACTTCGTCATGCATCACCGTCAGCATCTCCACTCGACCGCAATCAAGGACACCTCAGCAGCCGACATTGAGCATCTCCAGCAGATTTGTGCCGCTATTGCCTTGAAGTCAGAGCTTCGAGTGACGCCACTCGATACATGGCTTACAGCCAGCAACATCCATCAACTGGGCTCAGACTTCCGAGAAGAAATAGTCTCTGCTGTACGTTCCGCAACCGGCATTGACGGCCGAGTGGACCTCAACGCGGAACGAACACAATGGTTGCTTGCTTGTTACATATCCAGAACTTGGGGAACGGATGAGCCGAATGCCCCGTTACTTTCTATTTGCGACGTCATTTCCGCTTTCTGCTCATTCCACTACGAGCAGAAAGCAGGTACCGCCTATCAGCCATACTGGCACGGCCAAAGCACCCAAGGTAGTGATGCGCGCAGACACTTCGACAAGGGGCGAAATACGGATGCCCCCCATCAGCACCAAGGTGTCATCCAAATCTACCTGAACCGATTCTTCGAGTATCAAGCGGCGTTCAAAGGGAACACACGTAGCCATCATGCATGGATGCGCTACCAAGTGGCTAGGTTAAACACTTACCTGCGCGCAGTACGGACAAATGACATCTCCGCACTCATCGACAACTTACTCCGGATCGATGACCTAAGTATCAATCAGGCTAAAGCACTCGCAGGAGAGCTCTAAAGCTCTCTTTGACGAATCCCACATCCAGACCGCGGCCCTCATGGGTACGGAAGCGTGCGCATTCAAAGACCGATACCGCTCAATAAGCTCGCAATACTCCCCCAATCAAGCACTGGACTACTAAGTAGCCCTCCAATACTGGAGGGCTGCACCATGCTTGGATTTTTTGCTCATGCTTATCATGCATCAAACGATGTGCGCGCCTCGGTTGCAGCAACACCTACCACACGTAGCTACGCCCGACTATTCGGTTCAAAGCCAGGGGGGTACTTGCTACGACGCCCGCCCAACGTGTCCTTGAGCAGTTGCACGCTGTTCTCCTCCGTCCGCGGTCGGCCGCGCTTGCTCGGCTCTTCGCTACTCATCCGGGACCGCCAAAAGTTGCGGGTCTTATCATTGGTCAGCTTGAGCACGCAGTCCTGCTTGGTCAGGTAGTGCAGCGCGGCACGCAGTCCGATCATTTTCTCCCTGTCCTTGAGAGTTAGTACACCGAGTCCGTCGTACTCATACTTCTTTCGATCGACCCAACAGTTGTGGTAACTGCCTGCCGTCGCCCCGACACGAGCCATCCACGCCTCACCGAGCTGCTGAGACAGCCAACCGCCATTCTGCTGCTCGTTGCCCTCACAGATCACCATCAGGTGCCAGTGCATGCCGCGCACCACCCCGTTCTCGCACTTGATGATGAAACCCAAGTAGTCCGGCAGGTGACGCCTGCACCAGGCACTATCTCGCAACCAGTTCAGGAAGCGGTAAATGTGCTTGTATGCTCCTGGCGCGTCGTAGTACGGGCTGTAGTACAGATCGATGCGCATGATCAGCAGCTTTGAGTGGCGCTGCGCCAAGTAGCAGATGTACTCACGAGCGCTGTCGAAGTTCGCCTGCGCTTGCTTGTTCTGTTCACGTACTGCGTTGATGAAGCGCCACGTGCCGCACGCACGACGCACAAAGCGGCAGAATCGAGCCAGCAAGAGCACCAGATCTTCTGACTGCAGCCCCTCTCCCACCTTGGAGTGACCGATGGCCCGCGCGTAGCGCTTCATGGCACGCATCAGCACAGTGGTTTCGGGGTTGAACACGTGGTTGATGTACGTTGTCGCCCACTCTTGGCGATACAGCGCACACGCACTCACGATCAGCTTCCCCAACTTGGTCAGCGCATACGCTGGCGAGGGGTCCCATGCCTTCTGACGCGAAGCCAGCCTGCCGGGCTCACCGTCACGCTGGAGAGCCTCGTACAGCTCACGCAACGTTATCGAGGTGAAGTCCTTGAATGCCGTGTCATCGGTACCCGTGAACCAGACAGCTTCCTGGTCGGTGCTGTAGTACTGCTCGGTACCAGGGACTCGCACCCGACCGTTCTGACTCACCACACGAACGCAGGTCTCAACCAGGCGTTCGCGGACCGCTTCTGCCTTAATAATCTTTTTGACCTTAATAGCCCACGCTGAATCCGGGGCTCCCTTCTGCTTACGAATTTTCATCTTATTTCCGGGATGGAGCACCTCGCCCTGCTCCTGCGACAACTAGCCACAGTCGCGCGAAAGCGTGGACAGGGAGCGTAAAAGAGATTGACACAATGAATGACTGCCCCTGATAGCGGCTCGGCAACAAGTCTTGCCTGCGATGACATTCATGGAGTATTTGTAGGTCAAGCTTATAAACTTTAATCAGCAACGAACAAGTAGAGCGCACACTAAGTGCGTATGGATCCACCCGGACTAACATCTGCACAGATGGAGTACACAAGCAGATAGATCAGCGTGATTACCTCAAAGGACAGCTTAACTACCCAGATAGATATATGGATAGATAATCTATATATCCGAAATTCCTCTGATGGAATTCACTGGATATTCCCCTGCCAAATCCCGCCAGGCCCAAGCAATTCCTGCTTCAAGCCATTATTTCAACAATGCCGAGTTAGCGAATCGCTCACTTGAAAGCACGACGCGAAGCGACCCAGCCAAAGATTTCGCTGGCGCGCCATGCCACCGCGCGTGCGCCGATCTTCACCGGCTTCGGGAAGGAAGGATCGTAGTAACGCGAGCGCGGGTTGCAATAGGACCAGATCGACGAACGACCCAAGCCGGTGACCTCCAGAACCTGCTTCTCTCGCAAGAAGGTGTCGGGAGGGGCAGCGACGACTACCGCCCCCGGCGCACCCGCGGGCTGGTCCATCCGCGCGCCATGAACGCCCGAGAGGCGCACTTTCGCAGTCATCACGTCGGTTGACGGAGTGCGCGGCTCGCCCAAGTTCTCGGAACTCCAAGAACCATCGAAGCCAAAGCGGGCGGGCGCATACGAACCCGTACTACGGTCAACCTGACCGCGAGGAATCTTGCTGTTGTTCACAACCACCTCCTACAACGTCTATTAAGGCCGCCTCGCACTACATGCTGAGCGGGTAGAGGCACAGGAAACCACATAGCTCGCCAAGCCAATAAGGAAAAAAAATCAAGGAATTTGCAGCTTGCCAAATCCAACCGGCTTGGGGTGCGGCAATGCGCCGATCTACCGGGGCTAGGCGAGCGACCAAGCAACGGAGCTTGCGCAGGCCGGCTCATCCACAGGCGAGTGCTCCGAGCTATCGCTCACTTAGCGAAAGAAAGCTTGGCTTTTCCCCTACGGGGTTAACTCGGCTTGTCCGATAGCGTCCAAATCCTAGCCAATGAGCCTTGTCGCCCATTCGATAGGGGTACCCAGGTATTGCCTTCTACAACTGAATGATTAGGCTCGAATCAACAGGCCGCATTGCGCCAACGGAGCTCCCTCTTGTTCGAGTACCCCTATCCTTTCCCTGACCATCGACCGATCTGCCCGATCGATCAGCTGCCCGATCCACTGCGCTCCGTCGCCCTGCATCTCATTACTGCCAAGCGCGTGCCGGCCGCGATCGCACTGACAGACGCACTCTCAGCAGCGGGGGCTGTCGTTCACTGCGGATTTGACTGTCGGGCGCCTGATGGTGGAGTTCTGCCAGCGACCATCAATACGTGTGCACTGGCCCCAACGGCCACGGGCAAGGGGCGGTCCTACGAAGTCTTCTTCGAACAATTCATCAAGGCGAAGAAGGCGCGTGTTCGCGCGGCGCGTCAAGGAACCGATGCACTAGATCCGCCTCTTCAAAGGCGACTCCCTCGAGTGGAAACACTGATAACCCAGGCCATCAGCTTTCGTTCGCTGATGGAAACGCTGGATGGCATGGGCATGAACATGACACTCCAGCGCGAGGATGGTTCAAGCCTGCTGGAAACCGATCTTTTCAAGAAGCACACCGACGCTTTGACGCAGTTATGGAGCGGCAATCCCCCCTTGGATTGGCAGGTCCGTGGTGCGACGCTGGAGGCCAGTGACGCCCGTGGGAGCGTTGGATTTCGGATTCAACCGGATTTGATGTACGACTATGTCGCCCGATCGGGCCGTCGTGACCGGGGGGTGGGCTGGTGGCCGCGATCCATTGTAGGCTGCCACGACCCCAAAAGGTTTCCAGAGAACGAATCTTACCAAGCTCCCTCGGGGCGATACGCACCCGACGCATACCAAGCCAGAGTCGCCGACCTCATCAGTCAGATAAACGGAAACTATGACCGCGGGGAATTCAGCCGCGCCCCTATCAGCCTTGATATACATGCCTCAGCGTACATGATGTCCTTGGAGCGCCGACTGATCACGTGGGCTGAAACTGAGTATGAGGATGTTGATGATGCCGCCCGTAGAGCATGGGAGAACACGCTCCGGGTGGCGGTGGTGCTTCAGGTGTTTTGTGATCGTCCAGGGCCAGTCACGCTTGACATGGTGAAACGCGCTTGGGCGATCATGGAATGGTCACTTTCGCAGTATCGTTTGGTATTTGTAGATGGACCTGCGAAGTACTCTGACAAGGCAATCGCAAAGGCAGAGGCCGCTGCCAAACAACAAGCCAGTGACTGGACCAAAAGACAATCCAAGCCCATTAAAAAACCGACAACCTGGCAAAATGCTGATTTTATATTAACCTGCCTGGATAGCGCTTCGACCCACGATCGACTACATCGCACCGCCTCACTGGAGGATGTTTTCCAACTCTCCGACATGCCCAGGAAAAGGTTTGAATCCGCCTTGGAATGGCTTAAAAAAACGAATGAAGTGGAAGAATTCAAGGATGGCCACGAAACCGTATTAAGGCGCATCCTCCATCGCACCAACCGGTGGTAACAAAAGTGGAACCCTCCAGCGCCTCTTTGCCAGCTAATCCCTGCTGATGAAGAAGCAAAATGCTCCGCGGCTGACGTCCGCTCAACCTAGCCTGGTGTGAAAGGAGGGAGGATCGAGCAAGCTCGCTACGACCGGCGGAGTTCCGGCAAAGCCGTCCTGACTTTCTCGCTCGACCCTCCCATGAGAATCGCACGCGACTATGCGTGCATCCGAGCGAAGTTCCATCCGGTACAGAGAGTCACCTGCAGAAACACTCGCGCACATTCCCGTCTAAGGCAGTTACTTTGGGTAGCGATGCATCTAAACATATCATTCCAAGACAGCATCAGGGCAGTTCTCATGCAACTTGAACGTGACGCTCTCGGCGATGGCCCGCAGGTCGATCAGAATAGCAGTTCCGTTTGCTTCGGCCAGCCGATCCGATAAGTGACGCCGATCTTCGCCCTTGAATAAAATGTAGTCCTGATAAGGCGGCCAAGTCATTACCAGAGCATCCAAATCGTGAATCCCTCTGCGGAATAGTGGGCGCATATCTTCCCGGGAAACGATTGAGTTGGCTTGATCGAACGTCAGACCCATCTCGATCAGCTGCTTCGCCAGATGCATGAGGCAAAGATCAGTAAAGCCAAAGCGCTTCCACGTCGCTCGCACAGAGTTGACCTCTGGAGCAGAAGCACTCATACCCACAAGCGGAATCATGACGCCACTTCTTCCTAGCACCCCCCGCTTCAAGTAGCTGCGAAGTCCTTCGTAACCGATGCCCACGATCTTCGCAGCAACGGATGTTGTGACGGTCGCTTCCATGTGGCACCTCAAAAAAAACGGTCTTGTTGAGACCAATATGAATGCAACCAAATTTGGCGTCAATGGGACCGAAATTTTGCAACAGGACCAGGCCTTCAAGAATGGGAAAGTCCTGGCTGACCCACCTAATCCGCTGACGCAGCATTGGGGCTCCACTAAAGGAGTCCCGCGATGTCACATGAACCGTTCAATGAAGAGCTAGTACTGGCACGCTACTTGGAACGACGGTTTGGCATGGCGCCAGCTGCCCCAGCAGCGCCAAAGACCAAATGGAAGCGCTTGCATACAAGGATCACCAATGCCTGGAAGGGATGGTGGCCTCTTGTTGTACCAATCCTCTCCCGACAGTTGATCGCTGCGCTGCTCAAATGTGTTGGGAAGCTATGCTTAGCTGCGATGTCCCGCTTTCTGACGCTCGTTTGATGATCGCCACCCTACTCGCCCCCAGCTACGCCCTCCTGCTATCCCAAACAACTTGCTATTACTGCCGTGGTGCCACCCCCACGGCAGCCCTGTGGGTTCCATCCTTTCAGGAGATTGACCTACAGGATGGAGAGGTAGTGACCTCTGACGAGCCGGCACTACTGAAGTCGGTGGAAGCCTTGGACTCACAGGCCCAGCTCTTCATTCAAGCCCGGGCGCCTTGGCTTCGCTTGGCAAAAAGCCGCACGGCGGGTTTCGCATACTGGGCCAACCATTGCCAGACATGTGGTGCACTTCAAGGCGATCACTACCTGTTTGGGGTGGATGGGCCCTACGGGCTGAAGAGCCAGGAGCAGCTGATGGCGCTGGAATGGCTCGATGGTTTCGGGTCGTTAGAAGCCGTGGCTGTCGCGCTGAGATAGCAGGGGCTCAACTGGGGCTAATGAGCAGAGAAGACCCCCTCTCTCCGCCAGATTACGCAAACCCATGTTAACGCAGGGTTTTTTGCTTTTCTGGGGTAACCGGATGCAGGACACAAATCGGGACACATCTCTCGATGTGCATCCCACACCACCTCGTTCGCGCGCCCTCTGGGCTTTGGTCGTTCCGGCAACGCGGCGAATGAGCCTGTCGATCATGGCCCTCGGAATCGAATGTGGGGGAGGGGCACCTTTTCCGGAATGGCCAGCTCAGACTTGGGTGATGCCCCTGTAGATGACCAAGTCAATACCAATCATGTAGGTCCCAGCAGTTGCCAGGAAGACGACAGCATCTGCGATTTCCTTCGGCGTGCCGATGCGCCACAACGGGATCATAGCCACCGCAACCGCCAGCGCGCCGCTGCAATAGGTGTCAGTGATTCGACTTAGAGGCTTGGGCTGCGGTAACGGACTGGCTGATCACCCAAGTGGTAGAGATGGAACAAACAGCTGCGGATAAACTCCGGAGGGCATTGGCTATCCACCCCAAGGATTCGTGACGGCACCGCCAGCATTCCGGTGTTCGTTGCCCTGAGCTGCGATCAACTAGCGGGTAGTCGCGTGGATTGAGTCCTTCCAGTAGCGACGTGCGAGCTGCACAATGCTCTTTGGTTGCGTCAAACAATAGGGAGCGACGGAGCTGTGGAAGAGCGATATTGCCTTTACCTCAACGTGAGCGCTGAGCAGTCAGTGCTTGAACTATCTGAACGCCGCTATAAAGAGTTGGTTTCGGCTTGGTCCACATTGTCCGATGCGGCAGCCTTTGAACAGAAGTATGAACTTCTACTCGGGAACTACATGGCTTTTGAGTCGTGGGCAGCAAGTCACTGCATTTATGCCGATATCACGAGCGACCACTCCTATGATTCTGCCCGGAGCTCATTCTGTGAGGCGAATCGCCATGTCATGAATCTCCTTTCGTCGAGTCGTGCGTACATTGATCAGGTGAAGAGGGATTTTTCGTCGCTGCCGCTGGACCGACCATTCAAGGAGCAGGCCGAGTCGAAGTTCAATGGCGCCTACGATCACTGCAAGGAATACAGGTTTCTTGAAGCTCTTAGAAACCATGTGCAGCATCGCTCGCCGCCTGTTCACAAGATCTCACCTGTCGCTAGTCACGCAAACGAGGTCCTCAGGTCCGAACAGCTTTCTTTCTTCTGTCTCCGTGCAACGCTTGAAGAGGAGAAGGGTTTCAAAGCCAAGACCCTTGCTGAGAGCGAATGCGAGATCGACCTGAGAAAGGCGATCCGTGAGTACGTTGCTGCGTTGAGCCATGTTCATATCGAACTTAGGGGTGTGGTTGGTGATGCGGTAGCGGCGGCCCGGCAATCTTTTCAGGCCGCTATCGAGGACTTCTCTGTGCCAGGCCGTATCACCCTTGGCCTTCGTGCAGGGCGGTTTCTAGAGAGCGGTGAATATGTCGATTCGGTGCCCATTTTTCTGGATTGGGATAATGCGCGGTTGACGCTAGTCAGAAAGAACCGATATCAGCTTCGCGGGGGCGTTGGATTGAGGCGAGGTTCGAGCGGGTGAAGCCCGCGCACTATAGGTCCGATAGTCCTACCATCACGCGACGAAAGCCCGGCACAAGCCGGGCTTTTTCTTTTCAACCCGATCACCCCCCGTAAGCTCCTCCGCTCGCCGTGAGGCGATTGGGGCCGGTGCCGCGCGCAAGCGCGCCAGAGACGTCATGACTGGCCTGCGCACCATGCAGTGGTGGTGATCGGCCCTTCTACGCCCGTCGATCCTCACCGGACCAATCATCGACCGCAGCCGGACTGTGGTGACGGGCACCTATGCCATACAGGGGATTCACCCATGAGCACGAAGCAAGAGCCGCGCGGCGTCCGGATCAACACCCCGGGCAACATCGATCGCACCAAGACCGTGTGGCAGGGCGAGGACCGCAGCGCCGCTGCTTTGCGCCGTGAGCCGCGCTTCTGCGTGTTCAAGACGCCGCAGGCTGGTTTCCGCGCGCTGGCCAAGAGGCTGCTGACCTACCAGAGCAAACACGGCCTGCGGACGGTCCGCGAAATGATCAGCCGCTGGGCCAATATCTCAAACGAACAGATCCGTCCTTCTCCCCCAATGCCTATGGGCATTCGGACCTACTCAGCATGCGGAAGACCTATGACCTGCTGACCCTACGCCAGCAGGAAGGAGGCCAGTGGACCGTCAGTCTGGCGCGGCCTGAAACGAATGAGCACGCGTAGGCCTATCACTCGCGCTCCCAGAGCGACGTGATCATCTCGAGCTGCTATCGACACCTGCGCGTCACGAACTTGATTGGTTCAGTCACGAACTCGAAGAGTAACGAGACCGTCAAACTGTCCGCCTACGGTCGCTGAATACATAGTCTTAGACGAGAAGCGCTGGCCGTGTCCTTGCACCACACAGTGACCGATGCTGTTCAGTCTCCCGATCGGCTCATTCCGGTTGCCCAGTATGTGCGCATGTCGACCGAGCATCAGCGCTACTCCACGGAGAACCAGGCTGCGGAAATTGCCGAATACGCCAAGGCAAACGGCATGCAAATCGTCCAGACCTACGAGGACTCCGGCAAGAGTGGGTTAAACCTCAAGGGTCGAAGCGGTCTTCAAGACCTTCTCCGGGATGTGAAGCTCCCCTCCCCTGGCTTCAACGCCATTTTGGTCTACGACGTCAGCCGTTGGGGACGGTTCCCTGACCCGGACGAGGCCGCCGCCTACGTTCACGCCTGTAAGAGCCATGGCGTCCCGGTCATCTATTGCGCAGAAGCTTTCAAGAACGACGGCTCATTGCCATCGACGATCATGATTGGCCTCAAGCGGAGCATGGCCGCCGAATACAGCCGCGAGCTATCTGACAAGGTGTTCAAAGGGGCGTGCAACATCGTGCGGCACGGGTTCCGACAAGGAGGCCCCCCGGGATATGGCTTACGGCGCCAACTCGTGGACGAGCATCTCCAGCCCAAGGCATTGCTCGCTCGAGGAGAGCAAAAGAGCATCCAAACTGATCGTGTGATCCTGGTGCCCGGACCTTCGCAAGAAGTCGCCATCGTCTTGCGCATCTATCGGCTGTTTCTGCAGGACGGCATGCCCGAGCGGGTCATCGCCTCCGTTCTGAACCAAGAAGGCATCCCCAATGAGGTGGGTGGCTCCTGGAGCCGAGGGACCGTCCATCAAATACTAACGAATGAGAAATACGTCGGCCACAACGTCTACAACCGGACCTCGTTCAAGCTGAAGCTGCAACACGTTCAGAATCCGCCGGAGGCGTGGGTGCGAAAGGAGCATGCGTTTGAAGCCATTGTTCCGTTTGATCTCTTCGAGCGCGTTCAAGCAGTCATAGCGGCACGTTCGGTCCACTTGGACGACCGCCAGATGCTGGAAGCCCTGCGCTCGCTGCTTGATCGGCATGGCGCGCTGTCAGGAATGCTGATAGATGAAGAGGAAGGCGTTCCCTCCAGCAGCGCCTTCCGCCATCGGTTCGGAAGCCTGCTCCGGGCCTACAGCTTGGTTGGTTACTCCCCCAAACGTGACTACGCCTACCTGGAGATCAACCGTTCCCTTCGGCGGCGGCATCCTGAGATGGTCCAACTGGTGGTCGATGGCATCGCCCAACACGGCGGGTGGGTTGAGCCATGCCGGGATACCGGTCTTCTGCGGGTGAACGGTGAGCTCCTCACGTCCGTCGTCATCGCACGGTGCAAACCCACACCCGCCGGCTCTAACCGCTGGCGAATCCGACTGGATGCAAGCCTTACACCGCATGTGACCGTCGTGATCCGGATGGATCCCGGTAACCGTCATGCCCACGATTACTACGTGCTTCCTTCCATCGACTTCACCCCCGATGGCATGCCCTCCATGGAGGACAACGGCTTCTCCTTGGACGCCTACCGGATGGACACGCTGGAAGAGTTCTTCGCCCTGGCCGGTCGGGCCGCATTGCTGGAGGTCGCATGACAAACAAAAGCTCAAGCGTTCAGATGATCCCCATTGCCGACATCCATATCGCCAACCCGCGTGTCAGAAATCAACGCATCCACCGTGGCATCACTCGAAGCATCGAAACGGTGGGGCTCAAGCGCCCCGTTAGCGTTCGTATGGCATCTCCTGATGAAACGTCGCTCCCATATGCACTGATCTGTGGCCAAGGCCGCCTTGAGGCCTGCAAACTGTTGGGCCACCGCGAGATCCCCGCCCTGATTTTGGACGTGGATGAGCACACCGGCCACGTCATGAGCATCGTGGAGAACGTCGCCCGCCGCACGCCCAGAGCAGCCGAGACCATGGAACAGGTTCAGGTGCTTAGAGAGCGCGGTTACTCGGACCCGGAGATAGCCACCAAGCTTGGCTGCACTCCGTCTTGGGTGAACAGCGTGGCCAACCTTATGGAGCGCGGAGAGCGGCGTCTGCTCGCTGCCGCGGAGGCCGGCCACATTTCCTTGGCCCTTGCCGTCAACATCTCCCGAGCAAATGATCGCGATGCGCAACAGTTGCTGATGGACGCCTACGAGGCCGGTGAACTCAAGGGAAAGAAGGTGACCGTCGTCCGACAGATCCTAGCCCATCGAGCCAGAAGCGGCAAAAAGGGAACCAGCACTTACGCGCACGGCGCGCCACGGAAGAGGCTTACCCCCGAGGACCTTGCCAAGCTCTACAAACGCGACGTGGAGATGCATCAACGCATCCAGAAGAAGGCCGAGTTCACGCAACAATCGCTCCTCCTGGCCCGGCAGATCTTCAAAGAGCTGTTTTCCTCCAAAGAGTTCTGCGGACTTCTCCAATCGGAGGGGCTGACCAGCGTCCCGCAACCACTGGCTGACCTGCTGCCGCGCAGAGGATTGGCCCGATGAACAAGAAGCAACCTTCGGGCGTACGCCTGGGCTTTGAGAAGGACTGCGTAGACATCCCTTTGGCACTGTTGAACTACTGCGTCCCCATGCCAACAGGGATCAAGGGATCGGTCAAGTATCAGCAGATCATGAGCTCGGTCAGGATAGTCGGATTGGTTGAGCCCATCGTGGTCGCCTTGGACCGGGGCAACGCCGGACAGTTCTTAGTCTTGGACGGGAGAATGCGCCTGGAGGCCCTGAAGGAACTGGGAGCCTCCGTGGCCCCCTGCCTCATCTCAACCGACGACGAAGGCTATACCTACAATAAGCAGGTAAACCGGCTTTCAGTCATCCAAGAGCACCGAATGATTCTCAGGCTAGCCGAAAGTGGTGCTTCTGTGGAACAGCTGTCGGAGGTGCTCAACATCTCGGCCAGCTCCATCCGGAACAAGTTCCGGCTTCTGGATGGCGTTTGCGACGAAGCAACCGCCATCTTGGCCGACAAGCCGGCTGCGGCCGGCGTGTTTCGGTTGCTGCGGAAGATGAAGCCCTTCCGACAGATCGATGCGGCTCAGACCATGGTCAACTTGGGGGATTACTCAATCAAGCTTGCAACCGCGCTTCTCCAGAACACGCCGATGGAACAGTTGATAGAGCCATTGGCAACAAAGGCGGCCAATGGTGCTCCCATCGAGGCTCTCCAACGCCTGGAGCGGGAGCTTGCAGCGCTACAAGCCGATACAAAACTGCTCGAGGAGAACTACGGCCCCGCCAGTCTCCAGCTCGAAATCGTCAAAACCCACATTGGGTCGACCCTTCTGGAAAATGCAGCAGTGGTGCGATGGCTGGCCAAGAACAAGCCAGACCATCTTCAACAGCTCCAGCGCATTGCAGACATCAAGCTTCTCAAAGCAGGGTGATCTCCTGAGCTCCCACACCCAGTCTCGAGAGTGTTGCCCAGTGTTGACGCGAGCCATTCGCCGGCCAGACTGACCAAAGCGCGTTCCGCATGCCTATGCGCGATACCAGCGCTGTCGAAGCTGATGCTTTGCCGGCAAGGCCAACCTCGACTTCTTTGAAAGAAGAAGCAAAATCCTAGGTTCCCAAGCGAGGCGATGGTGAACTGGCGAAAGAACTACTTCATGACGCTGATCACGTGGCCTCCAATGCCCAATGCGAGATAGTCCAATCCAGCTTTCGCCGGCTGACTGAATCACTTACGTGCTTTCCTCATTCCTGTTTACCAGCTACCTCAATCCACTTCCCGTTGTGAAGCAGATAACTGACCTTCTTCTCCATGGAGGGACAGCACGTAGCATCATCTGGCCCTTGCACCAGGATTGACACCATGAGCATTCCATCCTGCACTAAGAGTGTCTGAGCCACTTCGCCATAGCCAGCTATTCTGCGGGAGTCCACAAGACGGAGACCGCCCCCCTCTCTGACGAAGGCAGCCAGGTAGGTGGAGTAGGCCATGCTTCCATCATTCGCCTCGAGCATGAACAACACCGCCTTTTCGCTAACACCATCTCCGTTCAAATCTCCCTCTGCAATACGTCGCGCCTCCTGGTTTTCATGAGCATCACCGAACAACAGCGCCTGACCAGCAAGCGCTTCGTTGATCACAGCGCTATCCGGGACGGCTACTACCGGCGCCGCTGTGAAAAAGGGCTCCATTGCATCGGGGGCGCACTCATGTGCCTCTGCCTGTGTGGGGGTCAGACCTGCCGGAACTTCGCATCCAGCCAAGTTGATGTCGCCCTCCTGGGTCAGTGACGCTTCCTTCTTGCATGCTCCTATCGCAAGAAGCAATAGGATCCCCGTGCACATCATTGCCATTCGTTTCATTCCGTTTCCTTCCTCAATAGGAAAAAAATCAAGCGCATGCTTTGAGCGGGCATGCCTGCGCATGCCCGCTCTTTTCTTCATTTCCGCGCTATCGGCAAGATCCACTGCATCGGCTCAGAATCTCACCAGTCAGTGGACACCTTGCAGTTGTTGCTGGCGCTGCTCCAGCCATTGCCGATGTTCGGCTTCCTGAGCTGCTGCACGCGCAGCTGCGAAAGCCGCAGCTTCTGCTGGGCGCACAGGCCGGGCCACTCCATACTTCTTCAAGGCTGCTGCGAACAGCGCATCCTCTTCAGCTGTAATCGGCTCATCCGTCCTATCGTACTTTGCATACATCGCCTCAAACTGCGTGTAGTTGAGGTACTGCTCACCTTCCTCGGTGAAGTACTTCTCTTCGCTGATCACGCCACCACTGCCCACTACCCTCGCTGATATCTTGCCATTGGGGTAATACGCCAACTGCTCCCCCTCTTGTTGCCCTTCCGAAAAGGTGCTCACCACCGCAGGGCTGCCATCCTCATAGAAAACCTTTGAAGGCCCTTCCAGCTTGCCGTTCTTGTAGCCAATCTCAAACATCGTCTTCTGCTGGCTGCCATCGAACCACCCGCGTGCAGTGCCGTCGATCTTCCCCTTCGTAATCGGAACCTCCATGTAGGGATATCCTGAGACGCTGTAGAGCTCAAGCTTTCCATCGAGACTCCCATTGACGACGCGAGTTTCCAATGCGCGCTCCCCATTTTCGTCATAAGTACAACTCATATCACCGACAAGTTTTCCCTTGTCGAACTCCACCTGACAGTGGACCTTCAAGCCAGCCAGCGGTCGCCAATGTGCGTTGTATCCCTGCGTTGGTGTCGGATGGGGCATGGAGTTCGCCAAGTTCTCGATTGCAGCGATCGGCTTACGCAATTGCTCACGAGGGATGTTCGTGACGTTGCCCGTGAATGGCTCGTTCTCGCCGGTCGCGTAGACCAACCCGTTATTGACCTCTGCATTACGCCAGTCCAGAACCGGCTTGCTGCAGCCGACCAGGAGAAGGGCAACTGCCACCGCCGACACGTATTTCGCTCCTTTCATGTATTTCCTCGTTGGTTGAAGTTAGGTTTTTTGTTTCAAATGCTCACTGACGATCTCGAACAGTCGTCGCAGGTCATCGGCGTTGGGAACACTCAAGGTGATGAAGGGCTCGCCATGGATCCGGATGTGGGCACCGTGGGCGGTGATCTCCGTTAGGCAGCCCAGTAACCGGATCTCTGCCGGCTCGAACTTGGCCTTGCACCGAATCTGGGTTTCGGTGATCAGCACCCCTTTCCTAGCCCCGCCGAAGTTGGTGTCGTCGATGAGCACGACAACGTCCTGCGGCCGCAGCCTCTCCCCGTAGCTGTGCAAGGCGCCCTGGAGCTTTTTCCTTGGGATGTTCGGGGCCACGAACACGCGTTCAAAGGGTTCGTTGCAGAACTCCAGTCCCTCCAGTACCTGCTTCAGTGAGCGGAGAGGGGGAGGCTCTGGAGCCTTGGTTCGTGGAGCCTCTGACTCGGGGCTGGGTCTGGCGGTGGCTCGGGAGCTGTCAAATCGCTCCCGTTGGTCCGGGTCTTTGAGGACGGCATAGGCCTTGTTGATGGCCTGCATCTTCGCCGTGGCCCATAAGACGGCAGCCTTGTCCCCGACTGCGTATCGGTCCGGGTGGTATTGGCTCCGTCGGCCCTTGTAGGCCAGCTCTATTTCCCAGAGCGGAGCCTCGGAGCGTACCCCGAGGACTTCGTAGTGGTCTTCTTCGAACATCCCTTTTCCCTGCAGTAGCGGTAGCCGAGCGATTCTTGCCAGAACCCGATGGCTCGCGGGTGAGTTCCGCTGCCCCTAGGGACCTAGCTCCGCGCTCGACCTTTGCCCTACCTAGACACCCATAATGCTAATCGTAGTATGTCGAATAGTGGTATTCAAATCGAGACCATCTGTCGATGGCTCGTGCATCCCACGAAACTCGATTGGTCGCCGTTTTCGCCGGAAATGTCCGACGATTGAGAAGAGAACGTGGACTCTCTCAAGAAGAGTTGGCCGAGGCGGCCGGCGTCCATCGGACATACGTGGGCATGATCGAACGCGGCGAAAAGAACGTCACGATTTACAACATCGAGCGGATCGCAATAGCTCTTGATGTCCCTCCAGGATCTCTCCTCGAGTGAGCGTAGATATCTGAAGGTGACGGAACGCCCCCCTAGAGGTCGGCCGCCTCCTCAATCTTTAGCGCCTCGACTAAGCAGACCCCTGCTCTCATGCGAAGCCTGCTAGCAGCCTCCCTAATCCTCGCCCTCTGCCGCCAATTTCCATCAGCAGTACGTTCCATCTCCCGAGCCCGCCGGTCCAGGTCAGCCGCTTTGGCACGAGCTATTGCCGCCCTGGTCGATGACCAGGATGTCTCCGCTTCCTTCATGCTGTTCCCCTAAGTATCCGGGCCTTCAGATCTGCCCGAGCTGAGCCATCGAAGTACCTTGGCTTGCCGACACAACAAGGTGATCGACGACCCTCACGTCCACCATCGCCAACACTTCCTTCAACCGCTTGGTGATGGCCTTGTCGGCCTCTGACGGTTCGCAGTGCCCGCTGGGATGGTTGTGAGCCAGTAGGACCGCTGCCGCGTTCAGGGCCAAGGCACGTTGGACAACAATCCGCGGATGGATCTCAGCACCATCTATGGAGCCAGAAAACAGCCGCTCCACGGCGATTAGGCGGTTTCGGTTGTCAAGAAACGCCACCTCGAAGTGCTCCCGGATTTCACTGCCGAGACGGAGACGGAAGAACCTGCCGGCAACATCGGAATCTCCCAATAGAAGGCCACTGACCATTGCTCTGCTCTCTAGGATTTCCAATGCCTGAGCGAGGACAGAGCTGTCACGCTCGTTCAAACTTCCAGGCAGCTCTTCCAGGCGTTGCCTCTGCGAAGAAGAGTTCATGCGGCTTCCCCTAACAGTTCCTTCCAAGCCTTCTGCTTTAGCAATGCCCCCTGGCCGAACCAGGCAGCATCCAAGCGGTTCTCCGTGCTCTGCGCCCGCCGATGGTGGTCCACGAACTCGGTGATGCTGTTAAGCAGGCCAAAGGCCGTGCCCCTGCTGGTCTTCAGGTTCGCTCCCCTCCCCTGCCCGTCGTACAGCGCCCGCACCTTGGCTACAGCCTGCTCGTTCACGACCGCTTTTCCATTCTGAGCAGCCGGATAAGTGAGCAAGTTGCGCAGCGCCCCATCGACCGAATCAGGGTTTACAGGTGTCTCGCAGAGGATCCGCATCCGCTCCACAAAGCCATGCCAGCCCTCGACTGCAATACCCAACTGGCTCTTGACCCTGTCAGCATCGAAGGCACTGCGGTGCGGGACCTTGATGGCTCCAGTTCGATCCCCAACAGCCACCTGCAGGGTGTTGTTGCAAACCACACGGACTGAGGTGAACTGGGCAGTGGTAGCCAGCGTTCCGTCACAGGCCGTAGCCAGAAGAAGATAGCCATTCACCTGGTCTTGACCCTTCAAGGCGACGCCCTGACCCGTCCGGGCTAGCGCCCAGAACTTCCGCCCGCCCCGAAGGACCCCGGCAGTCTCCAACTCAAAGCCGCTATGGCGTGTCAGATCCCGATAGAACTCGAGGATCTCACGAGGCTGAACTACCTGATAGCGCTTGGAAACGACGGCTAGCGGACGTTTGGTATCAGAGCGATAGAGCACCTTCTGCCCAGGGAATGCCCGCACCGGATACTGATCTTCAGCATCGGCGGCGAATCGCACCTCAGCTTCCTCCAAGGACCAGTTCATACCGGCACGTTCGCGCCATACTTCGATGGGCTGATTTGGGGCCAACTGGCTTCCGATGCCATGCCATGGAACTTGGCCGGCATAAGCCATGGTTTCAACGTGATGCATCTTGATCTCCTTTCATTGACGGCATAACGCACAAGGCCCGGACAATGCCGGGCCTTGTAGGTCTACCTGAGCTGTTGGTTTAGTCGTAGGAATCCCGGCCGAACTGGTCGGGGCGTGTGAACGAACAACGGGCTACGGCCGACAAGATGGCCGCAGCCACGATGAAGACGCAGTAGAGGAACTCGGATTTATCTTTCATACCTAGTACTCGAAGCGATACGCCGATGCGCGGCGCACACGCAAAGCAGGAGGATCCCGCTTCAACGTAGTACTAAGGGTCTGAAGTAATTTCCAATCGAAGACGGCACGTCGATGCAGCTCAACATCTAGGCAGATACATGCCGACCCAATACAGACACTGCCCGATATGCCTCGTCGAACTAGCGCTATTCGAGCGAGACGCGGTCTCAAACACGCATTCGCGACAGATCACACGACCCTATTTACGTCTAACAGCGTTCCGTGCTGGTCTGAGCCCACGGGCGGGCGCTATCAGGGGTTCCGACATTGCCCAGCAGCAACGAACAACTGCTCGGCGAAGTCGGACGGTGGGCAGCCCTGTCTGTTGATGGCCACCAGGCCCTGCCGCCCGTAATGGTCCTGCAGCTTGTCGATGGCGCATTTGCAGTTGAACTTCGGTGCGCCGCTGCTCATGCAGTTGTCTATGAACTGGCCCAAGATAGGCCCGGCAAATGGGCAGGCCGGATGCTGGTGCTGAAATGCAGATTTCCCCGTATTTGGCAAAGCTATGGTTTTTCTCCCTTTGGGACGAGAACCTGCGGGGAGGTGATATGGCCTGCAATCGCGCGGATTGCCCCTAATAGAGTGACCCGAAAATTCCGGGTTGGTTACCCAATGAAATCGTAGCCCTCCCCTGCTCGTCCTCTTCCTCGAAATGCGCGGCATTGACCAGGCACCCCCTAGCCAGAAGGCGAAGCCCGCTTGCGGCAGCTCGAAGCCGGACGCGGCGCATCCAGTTGTCGGCACTGGACTGTTCCAGCTGCCGGGTTTCCGGCAGTTGGAGGAATTGCCGGCCAATTTCCGGCGATCAATCCATCACAAAAGCTGCCCCGTCAAACTTGATTCGGTAGACGACCCGCTGGCTTGGGCGGTGCTGCTCGTCGTTTGGACCATACTGAAGCCCCGCGATGCGAACCAACCCGTTCTCTGCCGAAACATCCGTAACGTGGGCAAGGCGCAACTCTGGGAACTCGTAGTCAGTGACGACGATAGGATCAGCGGAACTGAATCCGCGATGTTCAACGACTGTAAAATTGTCGCTTATTGTTGCGTTACCTCCCGAACAACCGACATCACCCTGCCAATGCACGAGGTACATAGCACCCAAGCCATTGGACTCAAGGTCTCCTTCCTGAATCTCGAAGGCCTTGTACTTTGCCTCGTCGAGTTGGCAGGCGGTAGCCTCGCTGTAACTGCGCACAATCTTCGTCGCAACACGTTCATCCAAGGCATGAGCCTGCGACGCAAAGAGTGATGCAACCAATGCAAACACGAACTTGTTCACGATACCCCCGGCAGATGACCTACTAAGCACTAGCCTGATCCGATGATCCAACTAGGCAACTTAATCACAAAGAAAACTCCTACATTGCAGGGGGAGTTAGAGGCCTCCCAACGCCCCGCTCCCAATTACGCGTTCCGCAAGAACTACCGGCCGCGCAACTGCTCAATCCCAGTAGACAGTAGCCCAAGCGTGATTGGCCCGCCAATCAATAGCGACACCAATGCCAGCATTGGCCCAACAATAGCCTTAAAGCCAAAGAACTTTGCTGGAAATAGCTCAATGACCAGCTTAAGCGTGAGAATTCCTGCACAAACCCCAACAACGAGCAGCAGCAGACCCAGAAGAGCGCCGCCTGCCTGAAACTTTCGCCCAGAGCAATACTTACTCAAAACAGCCTCCCAATAAACCAAGCGAGAAATCGCCGCCGCCACCACCCATCTGCGTGAGACCCAGCGACCTAGATACAGCTATGAGAACCACCTAGCCAGTGTTTCCTTGGCCTTAGTCACATGCACATCTTTGATATTCGCCGCAGTGGCAGTGAGTGCGGCAGCCAGAACACCGACGTCGTCGCTATACCCAACGACTGGCGCAATATCCGGTATTACATCCAATGGAAGAATGAAATACCCCAGCGCAGAATAGATGGCGGCCTTGGCCCAAGCGGGAGTGTCCGCATCTTGAGCAGCGTAGTACATCTTCAAAGCAGGGGTCATCGCCGACTTCCCTGCACTCTTCGCGTGGTTCTTCGCTTTATCCCAAAAACTCGCGTCAGAATAAGATGACCCGTAAGAATCTGAAGACATTGAAACGCCCCCCCCCTGTTAAGAAATAAATAGCGTCGACGAGAGTCAAAACTAACGGTCGAGCCCCAAAACGAATCCTAACCGATCAGCGATTATCGCCGCCACCCCCTTTGCCCATGTGAATTTGTCGGGATGCCACGCCTGTTTCTTGGTCGATGTGCTAATGGCCTGCAGCTTGGCAGGCGTCAATCGCACGGGCTGCGACTGGGAGTTGGCTTTCTCAATTTCGCGTATCGCGCGCTGAAAGGCCGTACCGTGTTCTCGTTCATGCCCAACAACGCGGCCACGGTGCGGTAGCCAAACGACGGCTCGGCCTTGATCATTTCCTTGATCGGTGCAGCCGGTTCGGGGTTGACCTTCGCCGGCGCTCGGGCGGGCTATAGTATGTCGTGCGGTGGGCCACCTCAAACCACCGACACAGCTTGGTCATTGGAACGGCAACACCTTCGTCTTTCAAGCGCCGCTGGATCGAGCGCATCAGCTCTCGTCCTTTCCCAGCAGGGACGCCAGCTTTTTCCGGGCACGGATCTCCAGCATCGCCTCGCCATAGGCCTCCTGCAGATCCTTGAGCTGACGCTCGTACTGCTCGCGCACGTGGTTTGGCCCGCAGTGCGTTCTCCATGCCGCGCTTGCCATCCTCCACCAGCTCTCGATCTCGGCCGGGGGCAGGTCGAACTGGCGGCTGGCAACGCCCACCGTCGTCCTGCCTTGGGTGATCTCAAGGATCAGTTGGTCATTACAATTCATCGCACTTTCCTCACTTCTTACGGCACAAACGCACAAGGCCTGGACGATGCCGGGTCTTGTGCGTATACCGATGCATTATCAATTATGGGGCTTGATGTCTTCACTGCCCGAAGACAGAGCACACCGAGCAACCGCAGCGATGATGGAAGCTGCGACAACCAAAACACAGTACATACAATCGGATCTTTCTTTTATCCAACCATATCCCAAGAAGATGCATCATGGCGGAACATTTACACGCAAAGTCAGAACCCACTGACTTCACAAGGGTGATATGCACCTGAAATTACTTACAACCAAATCACCCTAGACACCTAAAGCATTGCAAGACGGTTTACAGCCAAATAAATCAAATTAAAACCGAAATATAAATTACTTCAGATCACATCGAAATATATCAACCTTGGTTTCAAGACACTTGCGCAGGCTCAGATCGTTTGCCCCAACCTCGAACCACCCTCCAGGCTTCTGGTAGAAATCCAGCCCGCGACCAATCTTGATGACCCAACCGTTGTCCAAGCGGATCTCGCGGTCATGGATGTTTGGGTTGAGTTTCACTTCCAGCTCGACATCCAATTCCAGCAGGCTCTGCTTCAACTCATCCAGCTTTTCGGCGATGTCGGCCAGCTGGGTCTTGTCGTCATAACCGGTGATCAGGCTGATCTTCTTGACAGTGCCGGCCTTCAGCACCGTCTCGCAGAAACGCACGAAGTTCTGAATCTGATGTTGCAGCCGGATATACGGGTCTTCAATGATGACGGCCTTCGCGCCCCGTAAGTAGGGGCCGAGGATCGACTCGTAGCTGTAACCGGTGTCACCATATAGGATGCTGAAATGTTGTTCCTTGAGCTCCACTGTTGGTGACTCAACCACCACTGGTGTCGGCGCAAGCGGCGACAAGGTCACTGAAGGTTCTACCGTAGAGGCTGGCACAGGCTGAACGGCGGGCTGCACTTCGACTGCCTCACTGGGCTGCTCACTCACCTGGCTCAAGCGACGACGAGCCGGCTGCTGTGTTGCCGCCGCATTCTTCGACTCCGGACAAAAAACCACCACTTCCTCACCGCTGGCCTTGAAGTAAGACAGATTGATACGTGCAAACTCGTCATCCGGCTTGCGCTTGTTCATCTGCTCTTTGACGCGGCGGCGGCATTCGGTCGCGTAGGCCACGTACTCTTCGAACTCGTCGTCTGTCGGCGGTCCGTGCGGATGCAGGATCTTCAAGAAGGCGCAAACGGTCTTCTTGATGCCTTTCTCGTCGCGCCCCTCGATCGACTTACCGAGCCGGATGCGCTTGCTGACTTCTTCATACCGATTGGTATGCTTGAACTGGTAATGGAATGCCTCGGCCAGGTAGTCGGTAATGAACCCGTAGTTGTTGGTAAGGAACTCGCTGCTGTTCTTCGGCATTTCCCAGCCCGGGATGTAGGCAGCGAAACGGTCCATCACGGCCAGGTCGAGCTCTGGCGGCAACGGCTGGAAAAGATCGTGCTCGTTGGAGTTCACCACCTGCTGCACCGACACGTCGATGTTGCCAACGAAGCTCAAGCTCGCGTCAGCAATAACCTCAGCCCCGCGCGAAAAGCGCCCGTTGGCCATGAAGTCCTTCATGATCTGGATGGTGTCTGGATCGCGCACCTTGATCCCACCGACCTCGTCAAAGGCCACCGTATCCCAAAATCCGACCAAACCCACCTTGCGGCGCGCGTTGTTGTAGAACATCGTTGCCTTGGTCGCCTGGCCGCCCGAGATCAGCGTGGCGTAGGGCGAGAACTCGCTGAAGAAATAGGACTTGCCAGTACCCCGCGGACCCAACTCAATGTAGTTGTAATTGGGCTCCACCAGCGCGGCAAGCCTGGCGATGAAATGCATCTGAACGCGTTTCGAGAGCTTGCTGGGTTCCAAACCGACGGAACGCAGCACCGCTGCGATCCACTCATCGCGAGTGAAAGCTGCTCGGCCTTCTGCATAGCGGTCGAAGTCGAAGCGGGTCAGTTGGATCGGACGCAAGTCCTCGATGGAGAACGCGTAGTCGTCCTCATCGATATCGTTGTGCGCCAGAGTAACTTCGGCCCAAATGCCGCCTTCCAGCAACCTGTCGTTGTCACGATAGAACTTCTCGCCAATCGCGATGCGTTGCGAGTTGAAGTTTTCTAGCGATGCCCAGTGGCGCTTCTCTTTCTCGACATAGCGAACGTGTACCTTGTCGATGAACCGGTGCTTGCCCTTGGTAGCGACCTTGGACTGCGCGGCATTGGCCTCGTCTGGCCGAACGTAGTTCTCCTGCAGCGACGACAGCACAGCGTCCATGCCAGCATCCATTTCTGCCTGGTCATTGCTGGCGCAATACTTAGCGAGCAGGAACTCCAGGACGAACGTCGGGACGTTGGTGCCTTTCTTGATTCGATGCAGCAGGTCCTTACGAAGTACCTTGCCGTCGAATATGGCGTTCATTTTTTGGTCGAGTTCGTCCATAGGGATCATTCCGTATAGTCGGTTTCAAGCGCCAGATTGCTGTAGGCAGCTAGAGTCGTCGGGTTAAGCGCTTTGACCGAGAACTTGCCTCTGAACTCATCATCCATCCGCAGCGCAATCTGCTTGCGCTGGCCTGGCATCAGGGTCACGGTTCTGGTCGCAGGGTTCACATCCCCGCCTGGACGCGGCTCTCCCACTACGTTGCCCTTGCTGTCCTGCGCTTCCAGCAATATCTCCACGCTCATGTCTTGCGAGAACATGTCGTCGGCCACCAGTATCACTTCGATGACCGGCAATCGCGTAGTGATTCGTTTGGCGCCGTTCTTGTAGCCCAGCTCCACCACCACCTTGCGCAATTCCGCATGGGCGGCGGTATCCAAGCGTGCCACCAGCACCGGCACAACGGCCTCGGCCAGGGATGCCCCGCCGTGGAAATACAGGTGCCCTGAGCGATAGGGGGCCATGCTGCGCGGTAACGCCACTTGGGTGAAATCACCGCGAATGCCGACCTTCTCTGCACTGACGACCAGGCTGTGACCATCGGCGGTGCCGTCGCCCAGCATCATGCGATCATGGGCATTTACGGGCCACTTCCCCTGCGGTTTGACGCACACATCGCCAGCTTCCGCCTGTGCGTTCAGGAAGAAACCATGATCAGTGACGATCACCGCTTCCTTGAAGCCCATACCGCGCAGCTTGTGTAGCGCCACGCGGATCAGCTTGAGCGTGCCCGGAATCAACCCGAGAGTCGTCTCGGGGTTGCTTTCCAATTGGCTGTCGATCTCCGTGGAGCGCAGCACCAGCAGATCGACTGTCTCTGCGATCTTGGGTTTGCCGCGAACAAAATCGTTGAGCGGCATTTCCGCGAAGCGATCGCCATACCGCTTGGCCAGCACACCCATGCGTTGCGGGACATTACTCACCGGCGCCCCTGCCAGCTTCGGCACCAGGGAATCGTTCTCCAGCGATAGGGTCAGCCCCGTGCGAGCACCCGGCAGCAAGCTCGCCATCCCCACCAGGGTGATGGTCGGCAGCTGCGCATAGGCCGCTTGCAGCTCGACGGGACCATCTTCCGCCAGCAGCTTTTCGAGGGCCACGCCCAACTCATAGCGCAGGGCGTCCACCATCAGGTAGGCCACCTTGCGGCCGCTTTCCTTGAGGCGATCCGCCACGAGACGATCAAAAGCATCGGCATTGGCCAAGCGTCCAGTGGGTGGCCAACCGGCGGTTTCGACGTGTTTCACAAACACGCCTTGAACCTTTTCCGCCAAACGCCTATAGCGGGCGCGGGCCTGACTGATCACTTCATGCATCACGCCATGCGGGTCGAGGAAGTCACCCGCCGCTTGCTCAAACTCGCGCTGCAAGCGATCTGCTTCACGCAGACTGCCCAGGTAGAAGTCGATCAGCTCCGCTTGTGAGCGGGCGTGATCCGGCAACTGGCGTTCGAAATCATCGCAAGCCTCGACCAGGCTCAAACCAGACCGCACCAACTCCCACTGAGCCTGGCTTTCGCCTTTGCCTAGCCATACCGAGCTTTTGTGGCGAGTCAGCACACGGCGCGTGGCATCGGTGTCGCCACTGACAATGCCCTTGATCGCGGCGCGAAGGAAGGTTCGCTCTTCGAAGGGGAAAGTGTCGCGCTCGCCCAGGTCCTCAATTGCCCCGCACAGTTCGGTCAGGTTGAGCTCTTCCTCGATAGCTTCCGCCCGCTCGATGTACACCGCGCGTGATTTTGGGTCGCTGCGCAGCCGGTCGCACACATCCTCGACGATGGGCCTGGCTTCCATCGGTGCGTGCGGCACGCCCTTTAGGGTGTTCGGCAATGCCGCCGGCAAATCGAACACGAACTCGCTGAACAGCACATAGCGCCACAGCTCATCCGCCAGGGCAGACCAGGTCTTGCCGCGCGTCTTCACGCTCAGGCCCAAGGTGGCGCGGAGAAAATCGCGCGCTTCTTGCACCCAGCCTTCCTGCCCCTTGAGCGCTTCGGATTGGCTGGTACTCGGGGCCAGCAGTGCGGCCAGAATCTCGCGGCCAGACTCCACCCGCAATGTGGCTCTCAGCTGAGGCCAGCTCACACCGCCGCCGATGGCATCGATCACTGCAAACGTCGGCCCAGAGGGAGATGTGGCAAACACCTGCCGGATCTCGGTCGCGTGATCCGGCCTGGCGCGCAGGCACAGACTCAGGTACTCGTCGCCATCATCGTACGGGAACACCGCGCCGCATTCTGCGTACAGGGCGAATGGGTCAGCCTGCTTCTGCTCATCGGTTTCAGGGCGCTTCGCAGGCACATAGATCAAAACACCTTCCAGTGGCGCCTTTGGCTGCCCCACCTCGCGCAGCGCCTGCAGTGCCGCCTCACGGCTTTCAATGCTGCTTTCAGACGCATCCACCACTCGTAGCTTGTCGGCCGCCAAGTCGAAACACTGTTCGCGGTAGCGCTTGTCGGCGTCGTAGACCACCAAGGCGCCAGCCTGCTTCAAGCGAGGCCGCAGAACGCTCTCGCGGATAAACTCAGCAATACTCATTCATCACCCCCGGCCTTCTTCTTGCCGCGCGCCTTCTTCGGTTTGGCCTCGGGCACGACGTACAAATCCTTCAGCCCATGCGCGATAGCTAGAGACTTGTCGGTCTTGCACTTCTCGCGAACGCGATCTGGCCAGTAGTTCATGGCCAAGTGCGCCCAGTCGTAGTCCCCCTTCTTCAGTTTGGCCCATGTCTCCTTGATCGCTTTTTGCCAAGGTTTGTGTTGCACAAGCGACCACAAAGGAGCGGCGGAAATTTGTACGCCGTCATCATGGCTCGGCTTGTAGGTAGGGGCGATCTCGAGCAGAGAATTACGAAGTTCGATCAACTCCAACTCTAGCGATTGCAAACTTTCATAGTTTCTTTCGTCGTCGCGTGACCGACCCGCCCCCTTCTTTCGGAGGAGATCCACATCCTTGCTGACCTGGACTAGTTTTGGCTCAACGAAGTCATTAACAGCGGTATAGATCGTCTGGCTCGATAGCTTGTGATAGTAGATCCATAGCGTATAGCTGCCCGATGGAGTGCCGAGTGGCCAATAGATCGGGGCGGTGCGGCGACTCTTTCCGTATTGAGAGATGTGATATTTAAAGAAATCCTTCTGGAAATACCGACCCAAATCACTACCCAACGCCGAGACAATCTGACTCTCTACGTCTTTCGCGTTATTTGGCCAGATGGCGCGAAGCGCATGCTCAACAGCACCTACGATAGATCTCTCATGTCCGTTGTCATCTACGAGGATTCCAATTTCCGAAGGTTCTAAGTGAGCAACCGGCGGCGTTTTAGGTAGCTCGTCAAACGGGTTATCGATGAAGTTATCGATTGCGGCCTTATTCACATCACCTGTGAACCAACGTCCAAATGCAACGCCTACCGCAAAGGAGACGAGCCTCTCCGCCGCTTCTTTCTTATCTCCTTCGCGCGACGAAACCGCATGTAGCACGTTCTCAGGCGGACAACGCAGAATATGGCAGATGATCTCGGTTTGGCGATCTACAAAGTAGCTCTTCTTGGTTATCCACCTGGAAGCTCCATCCTGCTCCACACCTTTTCGAATGAGCGCATCAATTGAAAGCGAAAGAAGATCATTGATTTCTTCTGTTGAAACATCTTCATTGTATTGACACGGGTGTAAACCAATCTCAGCATTCACGTAATCGATTTCCGACTGGGTGAGCCCCATCGCTTTCGTCACTACAGTGTCGATGCGATAGCTTGATCTAAGCGCCTTTGTGATGTTGCGTTGCCTTTCGGTACTCAACTGAACTGATAGTTCTTCAAGGCCTTGGCACTCCCCCAGCGGAAAACCTGAGAAGAAACACGTTGTCTCGTCAAAAGACTGCGCATGCGCAACGACTCGAAATAAAGAGCGGCAATCTTCTCTGAATTCTGGATAATCAATGCGCTCAATGGTGGACGCCGGAATTGAATTGACTACTTTCGTAGTGTATCGACGGGCCGCGCTTCCCGAAGTAGCGACATCGCCACCACCTACGGCCAACTCCAAGTAAGCCTGTGGTGCTCTACAAATAAAATATGCGATGGATTTTAAGAGAAGCGACCTATCCTCCAAGAACCAACTTTGTGCGTTATGACTAAATATGCAACCTTCAGGCAGAACCTTAGCTGCAAAAGCACTCGCGGTCCTGACGGTATATGTCGCACCAGCCTTAAAATAGAGGTCACTGTTTTTAACGACGAATGACCAGTTGCCGTTAAGGTACGGGTATTTCGTGCAGACAGACGCCTTGAGTTGCTCTCCGTCCACACCCCAATCAACCAGAAGGTGAATATCATCATATGGCGGTGAATATTCCCCACCTTTGGAGAAGCGACGCCAGCGATACCCTTCTCCGATAGAGTCGTAGCTTACCTCCCAAGCCAGCCGCACGAATCTGAAATCGTCTGCTGTTGCGAGCCCCTGCCTGACTGCCGTCATATGTGTTTGAAAAGACTCCGCTTCGCAAAACCGCTCTAGAAACTTCACAGGAGCCCAATACCCAAAGACGCCTCCAGGAATTCTCTCGATTACGTCCTGGTCAATAACGAAGACATCTTTCCCGTGATCCGTTAACCCCCGAATTTCTTCGATGGAAGCTAGAAGGCTAGCCTCCTTCTCGCGAGTGGCGAGATGTCTGCTTGCCACGATCTTCTTGTCGCCTCCCTGGCCCTGCTGAACAACATAAGCAGCAGCCTCAACCAGCGCATCATCAAGTACGCCCAGCCCGAGATCAGCAAAAAGCCGCAACTCATTCCTCCATAGGACCTCGGTTCTCCACGGCTCGCTGTCACCCATGAAGAATCCAGTTCTTGCACTTAGGACACCGACCATCCCTCGTGGCATGCACAGCTGTAGAGCGCGCTCCACAAAGCACTGAAAGATGTCCTGACGGGAATTTGGATATGTTGCTTTCTGGTAATTAAATACTTGTTCCGCCGCCTCACCAAATGGAGGATTCATCACCACCACATCGAACATCTCTCGGCATAGATCGATAAGCCGCAGTCCTTGCAGGGCATCCTGAGCAAAGAGACGTCCTTGGTAGGTCGATTTGGCGGCCTGGGCAAATTCGGTGAGTGCCTCACGCAGCCTTGCCTCTGCTTGCTGCCAGCTCCCCTGCTCCTGCGCAGCAAACAGGCCGGTGCCTTTCCCGACATAGACCTGGCGAATCAAGTTCGGTAGCTCCCGTTCGACCTGGAGGAGCACACCCAATTCCGGCAGCCCCTTGAGCAGTTGCAGGGTCTTCTTGAACAGCTCTGCATCGCGCTGATCGAGGTTGGCCGCGAACTGCTGGCGCAACTCACGTTCTGCTGGTGGTGCAATGGCCGCAACCACATGACCTCGTCCAATCAAGGGACGGTCTTTGGCCTTCACTCCCGCATCGTGCCAAGCGCGCTGCGCCCGCAGCCACAACGCCAGCGAGGCGATCTGGGCAGCACGCGGGTCGATGTCCACGCCATAGATGTTGTGTTCGATGACCAGACGCGGTACGTCCCGCAGGAATGCCGCCTCGTCCTCATAGGTCTGGCTCAGTGGTTTTATAGCAGCCTGAGGCTGGGTCGAAACATCGAGTGAGCCGGGGCCGTGCTGTTGCTCCCAGGCCCATGCCTCGCGGTAAATCTCAGCGAACAGGTCGAATGCATACAGACCGAAATGCATGGAGCCGCAGGCCGGGTCCAGCAGCTTCAGGGTACGCGGGTCACGCAGCTTGGTGGCGGCTTGGGGCGTCTCATCAGGTTTCACCAGCAGGTACTGGCAGCGCTCGCGCAGGCCCGTTGCCCCGCCCGTGGCGTTGAACCAAAGACGCCCCAGGGTGTTGTCCACCAGGAACTCAACTACATAGCGCGGCGTGAAGAATTGGTTGCGTACCGCCAGCTCGCGGCTGTTGCGCGGCGCCTGGCTGGCATCGCGCATGGCCTTGCGCTCTTCCTTGGAATTGAAGTACTGGTAGATCCAGCCGATGGTTTCGTCCTCGCTCCACAGCGGGGCGATGTCGGCATCGTTGATCAGATTCAGCACTTGCAGCAGTGCGGCTTCGCGCGGGAACAGGCGGCCCTGTGGTGAGTAGCGGTCGAACAGGCCCGGCAGGTCTTGGGCGAGCTCATCGAACACGCTGAACAAATACACCCGGTAGGCATCACCAGTTTCGCCCAGACCTGTGCCAGCCAGCCGCGCATAGAGCTGGAAGCCCTTGGCCTGGAAGCCGTTGCCCACTGACTCGACCAGAAGGCCACGCGCCTCCGCCATGCGCAGCGCCGCCAGGCGGTTTAGCACAGTGAACGCCTGCTCACGGACGATGCGATCCAGACCCTGCATGGCGTTCATGTCGCCACTGGCGGTGTAGTGCGCCAAGGTGTCGCGCAGGATGCGGGCGGTCTCGCGCTGGGCGTCGTTGATATGACGCAGGCTAGCCAGCTCCGCTACGGTACCCGAGTTCGGTTCAATACCGTAGTCGTTTTGCAGCTGGCGGGTGAACTCCTCCTCCAGCACACGGCGCGCCTCGTTAACGAAGCGCTGCAGACGGTTTCTGGTTGTTTGGTCGAAAGCCATGTATGCCTATCTCTTAGAAGTCAGCGGAGAGCTGCTGCTCTTTTTTTTCGATGAATTTCACAGCACGCCAGCCGGTCTTACCTTGCTTGTTGGTACGCCGGATAGCCTGGCAGGTGACGTCGTACTCCACCCCAGGAGTGAAGGTCTCAGCCATCTCTGGTGCAACGAAGACGTCATCTCGGCCGGCACGGATGAATGCAAATGTTTTCCCTTCCTGCCTATTCAAGGTGCCACTAAACATTTCGAACAGGCCAGGAATGATTTGATCCTCTGACATTCGCCAATCCAGAGGGTGGCCATCAGATTCGGTGCAACCAATCTCAACCACGGTACCGGGCAACAAGCTTGCCACCGCGGGAAATTTTTTATGAAAAAGTGCAAAGCCGGTAACGGCGCCGGTTGCTATATAGCTAAGCCCCTTTTCTGCATTGATGTGATCAATAACACCGCGAGTGTAGGTTAGATTTTTTCTATCCAATTCCTGAAGCAATGCACGTGCATTCGGCTCAGCTTTAGGTAGCGGCTGTAGAGAGTTATTGGCGAGTGCGTCTTGATACCAGTCACTGGTAAGCAGTTGATGCAGTTCCTGCGGCACCTTATACGCGTGCTTTTCCCTGTACTGCAGTGCCAGGTTCGCCTGGTGTGCTGCCTCATTGAAACGGCCCACGAGCGCGAGGCGCTGTGCCAAATTGATGCGAACCTTTGCGACTTCCTGCTCCTCCCGAGCCAGCTGGGTTGCATGGGCATAACAGGTCAACGCATCCTGTGGGTGCTCAATTTCCAGGATTTCGCCTAGTAGCGACCATGGCCAAGCCGCGCGCGACTGGCGGCGCAACACTGGTGTCAATCGCTTGATCGCAAGGGCTGGCTCGCCGTTGGCCAGGTGCAGTTTGCTCTGGTAGTAGTTGAGCCATTGGTCGTTTGGCTCATCCTTTAGCGCTTGCTCCAAAACGCCAAGGCCCCACTCGTTTAGCGCCTGATCCGACTGTGGATCGACGGCTTTAGCCGCTGTCTCACGGCAGACTGCGCGTATGAATCGTTTATGCAAACTATCTACAGTCTTTCCTGCCTCATTGACGAAAGGCTTCTTGTCCTCTTCTGAAAAACTGTTGTTTCCCACCCAGCGGGCAAAACGCAGGAATTCAGACCAATCCTTGGATGCCTTCCCAGTAAGGCGAAGGAATTGTGAAAAAGCAGTATCGCCACGCAGCGCGTCAGCCATCTGCGAAAACTCGCGCATGTACGGTGATAACTGGACAGATAACGCAGCAGGAGACAGTTGCTTTGCCTCGTAACGATCGACGATTTCTTTTGCATGGTCATACAGTGCCCAGGCGTAGGCCCGAAGAAACCATACGTCAGCCGTGTTTTGGGGATACTCAGACCTAGCCAATTCCAGGGCTTCTGCATACCGCTTTTGCTTGCGAAGTGCAAAGATTTCACCGGAACTCACTGGCTTTCCTCTTTTTGCGCTGTCATCAAGCTCTGTACTTCCTCATAGAGGCCGTGGCTGCTGCCTGGGCCGCCGACTTCCTGAGCAGCCGTCCAAGTAAAGGCGCCGTCGTAAGTGAAATCGATCTCGCCTTTGCGGCAAGCATCTGCAAAACTCACTCTCAGCCGATACGGCATAGTCTTATGACCGATACGTTGAATCCCCGAGCTGGCAATGGCTGCATCCAGACCATCCAGAAATTCCTGTATGAACTGGTTTGGCTGCTCCGTGGCTGATTTGGCAGCCAGCGCACCAAGCGATGTCAGCGCGTCCTCCGCCAATTGACTATCGGATATGGCGCTAGAAACAGATCCAGAGCGACCGACCTCCAATTTGCCATTATAGTAATACTGAACTATGGCGCGTTTGCCATTGCGCGAGAGGGTGTAGCGCTCGCAATACTGCAAGTGCTGCAGCTGTTCAATTTCGATGCCTTGAGCCCCCCACACGAGGCGTAACTGCTGATGGGTTTGCATCAAGGGGGCAATAGCGGGTGTGAACGAAAGCCTCTGCCAGTCTGGATCAGCAGTGAGTTCCTGAAGGCCTGCCTCATCAGGTTTTCTAGATGCGCCTGATGAACCACCCCAAGCGATGTCACCGGCTGGCGTGAAGTCAGGCGGATTCACGATGATCAGTTTCTTTGCTGCACGGGTGATGGCCGTATAAGCCCAACGGAAGAACGATGCATTGCGCGAGCCTGCGTTGGACTCGAAATCAACGATGACCGTATTCCATTCCCCGCCCTGCGCCTTGTGACAGGTCATGGCATAGCCGTACTTGACCTGGAGCGCGTTGAAGTATGGGTCGTTGCGGATGGTGCGGCGAAATTCATCCGACTTTGGGTGCAGGTCAGGGTGGCGCTTTCGAAAATCCACCAGCAGCGCCCGCAGCTCCAATGGGGTCAATTCGCGGTGAGGTGAATCTAGCAAGTTCTCTAATACCAGACAGTTTGTCTGGATGATGCTGCCATCAGCGTCACGAAAAGCCACTGTGATATTGCGGAACCACAGCTCAACACGGTGACCTCCCTTGAGATTTACTGGAACGCATTGCGCGTCTGCTCCCACCTCCATGACCTTGACCAGATCGCCATTGCTGAGTAGGTGCGTTGTTGAGTTTTTGTTGATCAACAGCGTTTCGCCTGCCTGGATGGGCAGACTGGCATCACCCCAGCGACGATCTCTGATGTTACGGTTGTACTCCAGCGCAGTGGCGTTGGAGTGCACGACGGCGACGTTGGAAGCTTTTGTCTGCAACCCTTGAACGATCAGATCGACGGCTCTTCGGGCATCGACCTGTTCAATATCTTGCCCATTGGGCTGCAGTGAAAATTTATTGAAACGATCGGCCAACATGGCGTCGCGCAACTCCGTGGCGCGGTCGAGAATGGCACTGTCCTGCGCCTGACGCATGACTGTTTTCAGATCGAACGAGTCCACCTTCAACTCGAAATGCTCACTCAGATACGCATCTGACAAGGCCGGTGACGCGTTTTCTCCAACCGGAGGTAGCTGCGCAGGATCGCCGATGAAAAGCAGCTTGGTAAGGTGATCCTTTGTGCGACCTGATCTGTTCATTCGAGCAAAGGTCACGATATCCATGAGTAGTCGGCCGGAACCGAACTGCATGAAATCACCGTGATTCTCCTTATCTCCGACCATTGACGATTCGTCGATCACGAACAAGGAAACAACCGATTCCTCCTCCTTCAATGGAAAGATCATCCGCACTCCCGGGTCGTTGGCCGTCTCGGCCCCTTCATTCACCTCCAAATGGGTCAGCGTGTAGATCGCCCGATGGATAGTCGAACCTTCGTATCCATGGTTTCCAGTGATTTGCTTGATCTTGTTGCCAAGAATGCGGGCGGCCCGACCTGTCGGCGCCAGGAGACTGCAGGAAAGGTTCATCTCCTCTAGCGTTTCGACCAGTTTGCCAATAAGTGTGGTCTTACCAGTGCCTGCACTGCCACGCAGTACAAATGCATCTCGGGAGTCATCAAGAAGAAAAGTTTTAATGGCGTCAAGCGCGGCGGATTGCTCTCGGGTCAGTTGTACTGCCATGCTACTCAGTCGCCCCCGCCATTCATTACAAAGTTGACTTCCGCCTCTGCATAAAGGCCAAGCTGCGCCTTGATTTCCTGTAGCTGTTGGATCAACGCCTCAATGTCTGCAGCCGACGTCATCTTCACTGGAATCGCGATCGACTTGGTCAGCTTGGCTGGGCCTTTTTCTCCGTTCTTGGCGCGCTCTTGCTCCATGCGCTGGCGAAGCCTCTCCTGGCCTTGGCTCTGAATGGACCGCTTAAGGTCCTCGAAGGTGATGTTGATGTCGTAGTCGCGGGCCAGGAGCTTCTTGAGGCCCGCCAGATCCTGCGTGGCAGCCAGGGCGAGCCCGTCCAGCCGGTTCACGGCGTTGCCGCGCTCTTCCTGGGTGAGCTGCTCCCACTCGGGGATGCGCTGCAAATCCTCTACGCCATCTTTCAAGCGCAGCTTTTGCTGTTCAGACAGAGTGATGACGGTATCGCGCACCCGGCCCTTCAGGTGAGTGAGTTGCGAGTGGAAGTCGGTGGTGTGTTTGTAGAAGTCCTCTTTGCTCAGGCGCTCTGACAAAGTTCCCAGGTCATCCGCGAGTTCGCGGCGTAGCTCGCCCGGAACGCCAGTGTCGGGCAAGGCTTCGATGTCGCGGCGATGGGCCTGCAGGTCGCGCAATGCAGCGTCGAGCCCGTTGTCCAGCACGCGCTTCACTTCCAGCGCCCACTTGAGGTTGTCGTAAATGGCAGAGGCTTCGGCGCCCAGGCGCTGGGGCGCGTCGGAGGCATCGGTGAACAGGACATCGGCAATGTCCTGGTTCAAGGTGCGGATGCGGTCGCTGCCCGCGAGCCCGAGGCCGCTGAGTTTCTCGGCCAAGGAGCCGTAGTCGTGCTGGAAGCGCGGGAAGTGCTTGGCGGCTGCCTTGCTGATCTCCTGCTCCAGCGGAATGGCCATGTCACCGACCAGCTCGGTGAGCCGCTCCGCCGCCCGGCCGAGGGTTTCAATGGACGGGCGCTCGTCGCGCAGAGCGACACCGATCTGCTTGAAGGAGTTGTTGGTCTTCAGGGCATCGATCGCCTGCTGGCCTGCGGCCGTGACTTCACGGCCGGACACCTTGAGCTTGATTTCGCCGGCCATGAGCATGGCAGCAACAATGTAGCGCGTGGTATCTGGCGACCACCCGAACGGATCGCTGCTGAAGTCGTCGAGCAGGCGCTTGCCATCGACGGTGCCGCGCTTGTCGATGTAGTCGCGGATGCTGATCATCGCCTTGTGATCGGTCTTGAACGAGGCACGCCCGGCGACGGTCTGCACTAGGCCGAGCGGATCAAGACTGCTGCCGATGGCAGCGGGATTGGCGACTTTCAGGAATTTCTCAGCGGTGTCAGTGCTGGCGCGTATTGGCGCTTCAACATAGCGGTCGAACACCTGGTCAGCCACATCGGAGAGCAGCTTCTTGGCTGCTTCCAGCAGATCGGCATCCAGCGCCGATACCGCCGTTGCCTGGCCCCGAAAAACAAAAGAACCTGCCTGCAAGGTTTGCTTGATCTTGCTCTGCAGCTGGGTCGCGAGCTTGGCGGCGCGGTCAAGCTGACCGGTGCAGTAGTCTTTGACCTCTTGGTCGGGTTCGTTGCGGTGCAGCTCAGCGATGCGCTGGCAACGATAGATTTCGTTGGCCAGGTCGTCCAGCTCTTGGTTGGAGCGGGCCAAGAGCCCGATGATGTTGCGACCGGCGCGGCTGCGGGAGTCATCCAGTATCCGGTTTTTGGCAGCGTCGTAGTCGCTGGCAGCCACCAGCTCGACGACGGTTTGAATGGTGCTCTGATCACCGGCCAAGCTGGTAGTGGCGCTGCCGGCCTGGACCTTCAAGCCCGTTGCGACGGCCATCGTGCTGTGCAGACTGATACGGGGCAGCGGGTCGAAGGATTCGCGCAGGGCGTCATTGAAGATGCGCTTTACGTCCACGGTACGCAGCGCAATAGCACCGCGCTCTTGTTCGATGTCGCGGAGCTTCTCGCTGAGGAAAACGAGGTTGCCGTCTTTCTCACCGAGCGGCACATGCACGTCACCCAGCATCTCCTCGACCGCCTTGCGCACCGTATCGAGCTGCGAGGACGCACTGATTGACGGGTGCATCAGGCTGGCGACGTTCTGTACCGACACCGGCAAGTTACCGAGGATCTGCAACACGGCGACGGACTTGGCTATGTCTTGATGAAGTTGCGAGTCCGGAAAGCGAATCTGAACCTTGCTGACCGCCTGGTGAACGGAGGTAAAGGCACGGCGAATGTCTTTTTCCAGCTCGTCGTACAGCGTGACGGTGGTGGCAAGCCAGCCCACCGGCTGATCGGCCATTGCCTTGGAGCCGCCTTCGCCTTTCAAGACGTCTTGAATGACCTTGATCGCCGAGCGTAGCCCGATGCCACCGGTGGATTTGGCCAAGGCGCCCAGCAGATGCAGCAGGATATCGAAGTGCGCCGGCAGGAACGGGTAGAGATTGGTGAAGCTCTCTTTGCTGAAGTCCGCGTCGTAATACTTGGCGTCCTGCAGCTTGGTGTTGTGCCGCAGCGCCTGGCCGTGGGCATCGAACAGCTTGCCGAGCTCGGTCTCGCCAGCCGGTGATTTACCGAGCAGGCGGCGGTAACAGATCTCCTTGATGTCGCTCGACTCGAGATCGATCTGGATCGGGAAGCGGTCCTTGAGCTTGTAGAGCTTGTCCGAATTCAGCGCTGCGCGAGGATCGTCTTCAGTGAGCGTCTGCTGCGCGGTGGAGATAATCCAGGCCTTGCCGTCGCCCAGGCGCTTGAGGTTCTTGGCCAGGCCATCGAGATTGAGGATCAGGTTGTCGCGCGAGGCCACGTACTGGCCGACTTCGTCTACGATGAAGATGATGTTCTGCTTCCCGCTTTTCTCGCGAACGATGTCGATCATCTCCTGCACGCGCTGGTCTTCGAACTGGAAGAAGCCCTCGGTGCTTGACGAGAAGGATTTGGCCTCGGGGAAGAGCGCCGGGTACATCTCGTGAGCGATCTTCGGGATCAGCCCGTCGATGGCCAGTGGGTTGTTCTGCACACGCGCCCAGGTGGCACCCGGCAATGCTTGCGCGATGCGTTCATGCAACTCGGGCGTGCGACCGTCTTTCTCGACCATGCGCTCGAAGGCAGCAACCTTGAGGTTGCGGGAGTAGCCCGCCCACTGGAGCACCTTGAAGTAAAGGACGGTGGAGACGTCTTCCATCGTGGCGCCGGCGAGCATTTCGCTCGCGAGGTCCAGCATGACCACGGCAGCCGGAAACCGCTGCGCCACGGTGCTAAGCAGGGCCTTGGTTTGCGGCTTGTGCAGGCGGTCCTGCAGGTACTTGATGAACGGTGTGCCATCGATGGTGCGCTGATCATCAAATGCCAGGCCGAGGTACTTGGTGAACGAGCTCTTACCTGACCCATAGAAGCCCGAGACCCAGACGCCGACCTCATTCTCGCCACCGGACTCCATTGCCAGCTGCATGCGGTCGAGTAGCTTGCGGAACTGCTCCTCAATGCTCTCGGTGACCACGTACTCAGAGATCTCAGCCTTGAGGCGGCCTTCTTGCGAGGCTCCATAGGTGATGACCTTCTCAATGGTCCGGTAGATGTCCTTGCTTGGGTCGAAGAGTGAGCGAATGGTCATAGGTTTATCCCAGGGTTCTTTTGTCTGTTCAGCCGCCGACGTGGACGGAGCGGTAATTGCCGTCTTCCGGGTAGAAGCCGAGAAACTTCAGGCGCGTCTTGCCGGTTCGCACGCCGGGGTACAGAAAAATAGTTGGCACATGAAACTTGCCCTGGAGCTGGCTCTCGATGGCGCCGATGCGCATAAACGGATGGAGCGCCTCAAGGTCCGTTACCAAGAGCAGCGCGTTCTGCTGGCCTTCGAGCGGCTGCAGGGCATCCTCAAGTCGCTTCAGCAGGCCGTTATCCGCCGTCAGAATGTCCGCCAGCGCCTTGTTGGTACGCGGCCAATCCAGCGGAGCGGACTTGTCCTCCATTACGCACAGCGACCAAAACGGGTCGTCTTTGAGCAGGGCCCAGATCTGTTCAGCGATGGAGAACGTGTGCACGTCCCAGCCTTCCTGATGCAGCTTGGCCATCCAAGCGGGTGTTTGCCGCTTCACCTCGAGGATCTGCTCTGGTGGGAAGACGAGGTAGTAAATCGGCTCGAAGCTCGCATGACCGAGCTCACGCCCGTGGCGGATGCGCTCGCGCAATTCGTCGAAATCAGCTTTGAGTGAGGACATCGCAGAGCGCCTCCATGTCTTGTTGTTTCCAGCTGATGCGGATCACGTCGCCAGCAGCCTGGACGATGAGCAACCCCTTCAGCGAGAGTCGTTTGATTTCCTCCAACACGTCTTCCCGTGCCAGGCCAAACAGCTGCCAGTCTTCGTGGGTCAGCAGCGCGTTATCACCCACGCCCGAAAAGTGCAGCTCATAGGCTAGATATGCAGCCGCAGACGGCGAGATGCGGAACGGCAGGATGCGGCGGCTCGAACGCAAACCGCGCTCAAGCATTCCGTAGTCGGCGCAGCACCCGGTCAGGTAGGCGGAAACGCGCCTCACTGTCGACTCAGACCAGCGTTTAACTGTCTTGCCGTCATCGATGCCTCGTTCGACAAAGGCACGGGCGTCTTCATTGGTGATCTGTGTGTATCCACCAGCGTATCGAGCCCAGTAAACGTGGCGCACGAAGTCACCAAGAATGGGATTGGCGCGGCTCGTGAAAACCAGCATGAGCTGCGTCAGATCAACAGTGGAAATTGTTGCCGACAGGCGCTTGAGGTGAGCAGCCGGTGTACCGCCATTGACCAGATAGCGCGGGGCAAAGCATTCGACGACAATGTTGCGGAGTCGGCGCGCGGTAACTGTGGGGAATCGACCAGACTCCAGCGCGACTTGATGCAACTGATTCGCCGACATGCCTGGCGACCACAGCTCGATCAGCGTCTTGGTCTCGTTGACGAGCCCAAGGCCTGCTTGTAACTGTGTCGTGTAAAGCTTGTTGTCGGCCACGATCAACCCACCAGATACGGATATGTTTTGGCGTCCTGCGTGAATGCCGATAGATAGGCTGCCGCGATGGCCTTCATGGTGTCGGTGGAATCAATATCCTTGATGCTTCCGACCGCCGTTGGCCCCACACTGGACGTGCTGCCTGTGGCAGCCAAGCGCTTCAACGCATCCAGCGCAGCCTCTTTGCTTTGTGGCGCCTGGCTGGCAAGTTCCTCTCCCACGCCGCTTTGAACGGTCGCGTGCAGGTCTTGCTCGATCTCTTCGGGCAACCGAAACAGGTGGTAGCTGCCCACACTCAGATGCTCGTCGTGCAATCGCCTGGCTGCTTCCAGCACACCGTGGTACTGAGCGAGGCGAGACGTTTTCGAGAAGACCGGCTCCAGGAAGAGCTTGCTTGATCCCTCATAGAACGCAGTCGGCCACCAGGCGCACTGAGCACGCTCGCCAAGGAAGCCGACGAGCATCCTCATTTGCAGCAATGTCGGTAGGTAGGATTCTTTCATCTCAATTCTCGTCATTCGTTATGTTCTACCGACGCGACCGGCGCGGGCAGCGTTATCTGTTGCTCATTCACATCCCGCCCCCACTCCGGTCGCATCCGTGAGCGCATACCCTGGTGCCAGCACGGCGCTTTTGACGCCGTACAAGGCCAAGTGGTCCTTGAGCCAAAGCCTGTACTCCGGCCCGCGAAGGCTGTGATCAGCAGAGCAGTCGACACTCCACTTGCGCAGGATGTAGCCGGCAGTTGCTGCGCGAAGCTTGATCTTCACCATGCCTGCGGTCATGCCGTAATCCATCTCCGCGATCTCGGGGCGAGGTTGATCGGGGTTCGGAATCAACTCCAGCTCGACGATCCGAGTCCACTGAATGTCTTGATCACTCATCTCGTGGGGCGCCACTAGCTGCGCCTTAAGCGCCACGGTGCGCTTGATCCGGGTGATGACGAAATCCCGGAAGTCCTGCGACATCCGGTCGAAGGCACGGACGTGCCAGCGCAAGCCGTTGTCGATCAACGCGAACGGGACGATCTCCCGCTCGGTGCGACCACTGGAGATGGAGTGATACTCGATGCCGAGCGGACATTCCTGGTGGATTGCCCGCGTCACGCTCGCCAACACGTCCAGATCCGGGTGCGTGAGCCGCGAAGGGTTCTCGCTGGCCACCCATGCCTTGAGCCGTATCGGCTCACCATCGCCAAAGCCCTGGGTCAGCCACGACAGCACCCGCTCCGGCGGAAAGTTGAATAGGGGCCGAAAATCTGGTCCCAGGACGTAGGACTTGCCCTTGGAGTCGTAGTCGATGTTGCTAGGGGCTAACTCCCTGTACAGCGCCAGATCCCTGGATGCGGCGGCGGACTGGATCCCAAACCGCGTGACCAAGTCTTGGCGACGTATCTCCCCGATGAAGCGCACGCGCAACTCAACGAACGCGAGCCGGTCGCGCTTTGGCTGGGTTAGATCTGCGAGAAATTCGTTCATCATCCGTGTGCACCCGAAAAGATCGCTCATCCGGGTCAGCAATTCCTTATCGTAGCCATCGGTAGAGCCTGCTACCCATCAGGGAATACTCAGACGGCAGCATGATGATCGCATAAGGGCTGCATTCTGATAACCATCTTCCTTCGAAGCCCCTCACTACCTGCATAAGCTTGGCAAAAGGCCATCAGGCCACTACAGGTATCAGGAATAGCATCGTGGCCAGCTGCTGAGGCCCTTTATGGCAACAGGGAGTCGTGAGCCTGTCGGAAAGTCGATGCGATCGTTCAAGACGCTTTGCGGCGACTATCAAGCGCACTTGTGTGAAGTCGTTATGAGCGCCGATAGGGCCGCTCCCCGTCCGCCTGGCCCTCAGGACTTGCGAACGCCTGACCTGTGTGAAGCCGATGCGCGCCGCTTACAGGCGCCACCATGTCCAGAATGGTCCAGCAGCAGCCAGCTTCCCGTGGCATACCAGATGGCATGCCAGTCAAGCAAGAAATGAAAAAAGCCCTTGAAAATCAAGGGCTTAATTCAAGTATCTGGCGGAGAGGGGGGGATTCGAACCCCCGAGGCGCTATAAACGCCTGCCTGATTTCGAGTCAGGTACATTCAACCGCTCTGCCACCTCTCCAGATGGTCCCCGGCGAACCGGGCTGCGAATAATAAGGGGCATCGGCTGCGCGGACAAGCGGTTTTTAACAAAAAAACGCCATTGGCCATCCAGGCGCTGCATTCCGCCAGCCAAACGAGTGTCTGCAAGCGCTTGCCGTACACCTCCATGAACGCGATGATGCAGAGACCTTCACCGTTGATATACAGCCCGCTCGGGCACTCATGATCGAATTTGGACACCTCAGCCACGTCGGCCTGCGTCGCCAGCTCAATGAAGACACCTACTACGGTGACGGCGAGCTGGGCCTGTGGCTGGTGGCAGACGGCATGGGCGGCCATGCCTGCGGCGAGGTAGCCAGCGCCCTGGCGCGCGAAACCATCGTCCGCGAGGTGCGCAACGGCGCTTCGCTGGTGCAGGCCATCCGCACCGCCGATGAGGAGATCATCCGCACCTCGCGCCGCCGCAACGACAGCCTGCCGATGGGTACCACGGTGGTGGCCGCACGCGTGCAGGGCAATCGTTTCGAGGTGGCCTGGGTTGGCGACAGCCGCGCCTACCTGTGGCGCGACGGCAAACTGGGCCAGCTCAGCCAGGACCACAGCTATGTGCAGGAACTGATCGCCCAGGGCACGCTCACCGCCGAGCAGGCGCGCGCGCATCCTCACCGCAATGTGGTCACGCAGGCATTGGGCGTGACCGATCCGGCCCACCTCAACGTCGCCACCATGACCGGCGAACTGCGTCCTGGCATGCAGCTGCTGCTGTGCAGTGATGGGCTTACCGAGGAAGTCGACGATGCCGGCCTCACCGAGGCACTGGCCCACGGCGACTGCAGCGCGCAGGAATGCGTGGATGCGCTGGTCGCCGCCGCACTGGATGGCGGCGGCTCGGACAACGTCACCGTCGTCCTGGTGCGCTGCAACGGAGGCAGGGGCAGAGAGGTTTAAAAAAAACCCCGCCGGGAAGACACCCGGGGCGGCCCCGCCGCCGCCGGCCCGCCGCCAAACTCGCCGGGGAATTCCGTTCAAATCAACGACCGGCGTGACTCAGGCCGGCTCGCTCGGCGCGGGCGCCGGCTCGCCGTCCCACCATGCGTGTCCGGCTTTCTTGCGCAGCCTGGCCAGGCGCGCCTCGTGCGCCTCCTGCTCGGAGGCGGTCACCAGTACGCGGGGGCGCGGCAACAACGCCGATACATCGAATGCCTGCACGACACCGCTGGCACTGGTCGATTCGGCTTCGGGCTGGCCAAAACCAATTTCTTCCTGGCCCGAGGTCAGCGCGATATAGACGTCGGCCAGGATCTGCGCATCGAGCAGGCCGCCATGCAGCGTGCGGTGGGCATTGTCCACACCCAGCCGCCGGCACAGCGCATCCAGCGAGTTGCGCTGGCCGGGATAGCGCTCGCGCGCCATCGCCAGGGTATCGGTCACCGTCACCCGGCTGGCCAGGCGGCCCTTGCCGGCCAGGCTCATCTCGTTCTCGAGGAAGCCCATGTCGAACGAGGCGTTGTGGATGATCAGCTCGGCACCGTCCACATAGGCCAGGAATTCATCCACCACTTCTTCGAAGCGCGGCTTGTCGGCGAGGAAGTCCAGGCTCAGGCCGGTCACTTCCGCGGCGCCGGATTCAAAGTCGCAATCCGGCTTCAGGTAGCGGTGGAAGTTGTTGCCACTGGGGCGCCGCTCAAGCAGCTCCACGCAGCCGATTTCGACCACGCGGTTGCCCTTCTTCCATTCCAGGCCGGTGGTTTCGGTATCAAGGACGATCTGGCGCATCAGCTACCTCAGTTGCTCGCGGCGCCAGCGCGCACGCGGATTGCAGCATCGCGGGCCAACTGGTCCACGCGTTCGTTGTCCGGGTCACCGGAATGGCCCTTCACCCAGCGCCAATCGATCTGATGACGCTGCGTGGCCTCGTGCAGGCGCTCCCACAGGTCACGGTTCTTGACCGGATCACCGCCGGCGGTCTTCCAGTTGCGTCGCACCCAGCCCGACATCCACTCGGTGATGCCCTGGCGCACGTACTGCGAATCGGTGAACAAGGTGATGTTGCAGGGCTCGCTGAGCGTCTCCAGGCCCATGATCGCAGCCATCAACTCCATCCGGTTGTTGGTGGTGTGGGCTTCGCCACCGGCCAGCTCGCGCTCATGGCCCTTGTAACGCAACAACGCGCCCCATCCGCCGGGGCCGGGATTGCCGAGGCAGGCGCCATCGGTATGTACTTCAATTGACTTCATAGTGTTCCGTTGAATTCAGGTCGCCACCGGGTCGCGCCAACTGACGCGACTGGCCTTGATCGGGCCGATGTAAGCCTCGGTGCGTTTTTCAGCTTCCAGCACGCACAAGGCGCGCAGGGCCGGCAAAGCCGTGCCCGGGGTGTTGCCCGACTGCGTCCACAGCGGACCATAGTGCCGCAGCGAGCGACATCGTATGCCCTGCCGCTGCAATAGTGTCCTGCAACGTGTCACCGAAGGTGGCCGCGCGCCCTGCCATTGCCAGTGCGCGCGGTAGGGACTGCAGCGGTTGAGCAGGGTCACCCAGACCCGACCGCCGGGCATCAGCACCCGCGCGCATTCGGACAGCAAGGGCTCCAGCTCCTCGGCCGCCGGATGCTCGATGACGATGGCCTTGATCGACTCGCTGGGCAGCGGCAACGGCAGGCTGCACCGCAGATCGCCCGTCCAGCCCGGCGCTTGCGGGTTGCGGTGCAGGCGGAGGCCGCGGCCCTGCGGCGGGGAATCGGGCTGCCAGAAGGCGTTTGGCGCCAGCCACAGCCATGGCGGCGAGGGAAATCCGCGCATTTGTTCAGACAGCAACCGCTGCTCCCATTCGCGCATCGCCTGCGCCCCGGCTTTCTCAAACCAGGGCGAGACTGCAGCTTGACGGGGGGACTGGGCGGCAGGCATTTTCCAATTCTATGCGACTGATCGCCCTGCCCGCATTTCAGGACAACTACATCTGGGCGCTGCAAACGCCCGATGACCGCACGATTTTCGTCGACCCCGGCCAGGCCGGTCCGGTTTTCGAAGCCGCTGCGCAAGGCATGCAGCCTGCAGGTGTCCTGCTCACCCACCACCACGACGACCATATCGGCGGGGTGGCGGAGTTGCGTGAGCGTTGGCCGCGCTTGCGGGTCATCGCGCCGGTAGATGAACGCATCGCACTGGAATGTGAACGCGTCAGCGAAGGCAACCGGGTAGAATTGTCCGGCTTCGACTTCAGTGTGATGGAAGTTCCCGGTCACACCCGAAGCCATATTGCCTACTACGGCCACGACCATTTGTTCAGTGGCGACATGTTGTTCAGCTTGGGCTGTGGACGCATGTTCGAAGGTACGCCGGCCCAGATGTTGGCCTCGCTCCGGCGAATGGCCGCCCTGCCCCCACAGACACTGGTCTGCTGCGGGCACGAATACACGCTGGCCAATGCCGTGTTTGCGCGGCATGTCGACCCCACCAACGCGGCATTGCAGCGCCGCCAACAGGAAGCCTCGGACATGCGCAGCAGTTCCCGTCCTACCGTTCCCGCCATCCTGGCGAGCGAACTGGAATGCAATCCGTTTCTGCGGACCGCCGATGCCGCCATCGTTGCAGCGATCGCGGCGCGACTTGGTCGCGCCCCCACCGACGAGGTGGAAGTCTTCGCCGAATTGCGGCGGTGGAAAGACGGTTTTCGCGCATGAGGCGGCTTTGTCTGCCGTTGGCGCTGGGGATGTTGTTGGGCACGGGCAGCGGCACGCTGGCCGCGCAGACGCTTCCGGTCAGTGCCGGCATGACCCAGAACGTCGCCGCGCTCACTGCATTACCGTTGGACCCGGCCTCGCTGCCGGCCCCGACCACCCGTAACGGCCGCGAGATCTTCGCCAACTTCCGTGAGGGCCTGGCCGCACCACAGTGCGACGCCGAAGCCACCAGCCCACGCTGGCGCAAGCAGTTCTCGCACGCCCCTTCGCGACTGGGCAATGTCGAGGACGACGCGCTGCCGCTGTTCGGCTACGTCGTCGACGAGCTGCGCAGTGCCGGCCTGCCAACCGAATTCGCGCTGATCCCCTTCGTTGAAAGCGGCTACCGCCCCGGCGCCCGCAACGCCAGCGGCCCGGCCGGGCTGTGGCAGTTCATCGCCACTACCGCGCGCAACCACCGCGTGCCGATGGAGAAGGGCTACGACGGCCGCCTGTCGGCCGTGGATTCCACCCGCGCCGCAGTCCGCTACCTAAAGACCCTGCACGGCATGTTTGCCGGTGACTGGCAGCTGGCGGTGATGGCCTACAACGCCGGTGAATACCGCATCCTGCAGTCGCTGCGTCGTGGTGGCATGAACGCACAGAACGCCACCGCTTCCGAACTGCCGGGCCTGTCGCCGATCACCTACGCCTATGTTGAAAAGCTGCACGCACTGGCCTGCGTGCTGGAACAGGCCGAGAACGAACCCGACCTGATGGCGGCGCTGGACCGCCAGGTGCCGATCCTGAAGGGCCACACCCTGCCGGCCAACACCACCCTGGCAGCCTGGTCGGCGCAGAACGCGCTGGACCCGGCCCGCATCGCCCGCCTCAACCCCGCCCTGACCAGCTCGCGCTCCGGCACCCGGGTGCTGGCACCGGCTGCGGCCATGGGCAGCGTGGAGAGCGACAACAGCGACAGCGTGCTGGTAGCCACCCGCGACGCGGCACCTGCCGCAGCGACGCCCGTCACCAGCCGCCGTCCTGCTGCTCCTTCGCGTGCGGTTGCCTCGGCCAGCACTGGCAGCCGCCACACCGTACGCAGCGGCGAATCGGCCTGGACCATCGCCCGCCGCTACGGCATTTCGGTGAAGACCCTGCTCTCGTCCAACAACCTGGATGCCAGCGCGGTGCTGAAGCCGGGCATGGTGCTGCGTTACGACGAGGCGCGCTGAGCCACCGCTCTCAAGTGAAAGCAGAACCAGAAGCCCGGCCAAAAGCCGGGCTTCTGCGTTTGATGCGGGCTTCTGCGTTGATGTAGTGCCGAGCCATGCTCGGCAGGGGCATTACCGACAATCTCCAGCTTTTGTAGGAGTGGCATAAGCCGCGAAGCCGACAGCAATGGAATCGCCGGTATCCGCGCAATCGGATGGATCACCAGCTTCGCGGCTTACGCCGCTCCCACAAGCGGAAAGATCAGCGGTGAAGCCCCTGCCGAGCATGGCTCGGCACTACCGGGTGCTGCTGGCTGTATTGGCAACGCCCTCTGCCGAGCATGGCTCGGCACTACATAAGAAAAAGCCCGGCTTTCGCCGGGCTTTTTGTTTGTTGCTGCTCAGGTGCTCAGAGCTGGGATTCCTGCACCTGCACCTTGTAGCGCTTGCGCATGCCGTCGACATAGGCCTTGGCTGCGGCGGCGCCGTCGATCTGGCTCAGCTGGTCCTTGAGCATGGCCTGCTGCGCTTCCGGCACTTCGGCCGGGTTGCCCGGGGTCACCTTGGTGACCGCGAACACGGCATAGCGGCCCGGCTCCATCTCGACCTTGTCATAGCTCGGCTTGTCGCCGACCGGAGCCGCGGCGGTGAATGCAGCGCGGTTGGCTTCAGCGGTCGGCATCGGCGCGGTGCGCGGCAGGCCCGGCATCGGCAGCAACTGCAGCTGCTCGCTACCAGCCAATGCCTGCAGGGTCTGGCCAGCATTCAACTTGGCCAGCAGGGCATCAGCCGCCTTCTTCGAGGCTTCTTCGGAACGGTGCGCACGTACCGCGGCAATCACCTGCTCACGCGCCTGCGCAAGCGGAATCGCCTGCTCCGGGGTGTGTGCGGTAACGCGGACCATGACCGTGTGGTTCGGAGCCAGTTCGATCGGGTCGCTGACCGTACCGTCTTCCTTCAACGTATCGGAGAACACAGCCTTCAGCACGGCCGGATTGGCAGCGATGCCGCTGGCGGTGGCGCGGTTGAACGGACCCAGGGTCTGCACCGGCAGGCCAACTTCCTTGGCTGCGCCACCCAGCTCGGTCGGGTTCTTGTAAACCAGATCGACCAGGCGACCGCTCAGCTCATTGAATGCCTTCTCGGTATCGGCCTGCAGCTGCTCGGCAGCCAGCTGGTCACGCACCTCCTCGAACGGACGGCCTTCGCCACCCTTGATCTCGCGCAGCTTCAACACGTGGTAGCCAAACTCGGTCTTGACCGGGCCGACCACATCCCCGGCCTTCATCGCGAACAGCGCGTCTTCGAACGGCTTGACCATCACGCCCTTCTCAACCCAGCCCAGGTCGCCACCGGAATCCTTGGAGCCCGGATCTTCCGAGTTGGCCTTGGCCAGCGCGGCGAAATCGGCACCCGGCTGCTTGGCCTCCACGGCCAGCTTGGCCGCCTTGGCCTCGGCGGCCTTCTCATCGCTGCCCTTGGCAATCAGGATGTGCGAAGCCAGACGCTGGTCGGCGCTGACAAAACGCGCCTTCTCGTCTTCATAGCGCTGACGCAGCGTGGCTTCGTCAGCCGCCGTCGCGGCCGGCATGCTCGCAGCATTGAGCTCGACGTACTCGATGGTGACGCTTTCCGGCTGACGGAAGTCCTTCGGATGCGCCTTGTACCACTGGTCGATCTCGGCGTCCGTGACCGCTGCAGTATTAGGCGCAACGACCGGCAACAATGCGAATTCCACGTCGCGGGTTTCGCCCAACAGCTTCAGCAGACGCTCGCTTTCGCCCTTGGTGGTGAAGCCCGATTGGGCCAGTGCCGAAGGAATGATCGACTGCTGCAGGCTCGAGCGCACCAGCTGTTCGAACATCGCCGGCGTACGCGGCGGCATGCTCTGCGCAAGCGCCAGGCGGTACTGGTCCGGATCGAACTTGCCATCCTTCTGGAAGCCCGGAATCGCCGCGATGTAGTCGCGCACGGCCTTGTCGCCGATGACGATATGCGCGTCTTCGGCAGCCAGACGCACAACCTGCTCGTCGATCAGCTGGTCGAGCACGAGGCGCTTGTTCTCGGCGGTTTCAAACTCGCGCGGGTCGAAGTTGTCGCCCTGCTGCTCACGCGCCTGCATGCGCGCCTGTTCAAAACGGGTACGGAAGTCCTCGACGCTGACTTCGTGGTGGTTCCAAAGGAACGACATCGGCCACCATGACGGTGCCGAGGTCCACCACGACGGCGGCGCCGACACTTTGGCAACGTTCTGTGCGCCGACACCACCGAGGTAGCTGTTGTCGATCACAAACAGGAACGGGATCATCAACAGGCCCATGATCACCGTAACGATCCAGCCTGAGGTCTTGTCGCGAAGTTTCTGCAGCATGGGCAAATCGAGGCCTGAGTGGCGAGCCGGGCAGTTTAACCCGCTTCCTGCCCCGCGCCCAACTCGGCCGCTGCCAATAGCGGGGCAAAAAAAAGCCCCCGGCTTGCGCCGAGGGCTTTGAGACATCTGGCGGAGCGGACGGGACTCGAACCCGCGACCTCCGGCGTGACAGGCCAGCATTCTAACCAACTGAACTACCGCTCCACACTTTCAAACTGTACTGCAATGCTTAACTTGGTGGGTGCTGAGGGTTTCGAACCCCCGACCCTCTCCGTGTAAGGGAGACGCTCTACCGCTGAGCTAAGCACCCCAGCTGAGCCGCTTAGTTTACAGCGTCTTTCAGAGCTTTACCAGCCTTGAAGGCAGGATTTTTTGCAGCGGCGATTTTGATCTCTTCGCCGGTCTTCGGGTTACGGCCGGTGCGCGCAGCGCGCTCACGAACCTGGAACGTACCGAAACCCACCAGAGTCACGGCATCACCCTTCTTCAGGGCCTTGGTGATCTCGGCGATGACGGCATCAACCGCACGGCCAGCTTCAGCCTTGGTCAGGTCAGCAGCACCGGCAACGCCATCGATCAATTCGGTCTTGTTCATTCTGTAAAACTCCCTTTGCGGTAATCCGCGGAATTATTGAGTGGCACCCGTACGTCCCCAAGACGCACGACTGCCGAAGAACCTGCAAACACGCCGACAAAAAAACACTGCCGCGTGAGTCGCACTTTTATACCAGTGCCCCCCTACCCGCGCAAGCTGAAAAGCCTTTAATGACGCGGGTTTTGAGGGGTTTTACGTTCACATTTCAGTGCTTGACGCGGGCCGTCGGAGCTGCCTTCGCCTTGCCGCGAACTGCGACACGCTGCGCACTTTTGCCGACTTTCTTCGGCCTCAGCGGCGTTGCCAATGCGATATCCAGCACTTCGTCGATCCACTTCACCGGCACGATGGTCAGGTCGCGGGTGACATTGGCCGGGATGTCCACCAGGTCCTTGCGGTTCTCTTCGGGAATCACCACGGTGCGGATGCCGCCGCGCAGCGCGGCCAGCAGCTTCTCCTTCAGGCCACCAATTGCGGTAACGCGACCACGCAGGGTGATCTCACCGGTCATCGCCACTTCGGCCTTGACAGGCACCTTGGTCAGCGTGGACACCAGCGAAGTCACCATCGCGATGCCGGCGCTCGGGCCATCCTTCGGCGTCGCGCCATCGGGCACGTGCAGGTGGACATCGTGTTTCTGCAGGAAATCCACGTCGATGCCGAGTGCTTCGGCACGTGCACGCACCACCGACAAGGCGGCCGTGGCCGATTCCTTCATCACGTTGCCAAGCTGGCCGGTGAGCGTGACCGCGCCCTTGCCCGGGATCAGCGTCGACTCGACCTGCAGCAGCTCGCCGCCGACTTCGGTCCAGGCCAGGCCGGTGACCAGGCCGATCTCGTTTTCTTCCTCGGCACGGCCGAAGTCGAAGCGCTGCACGCCCAGGTACTTGTCCAGGTTCTTCGCGTCGACCACCACCAGCGCCTTCGGCTTCTTGGCCGACTTCTTGGCAGCAGCCTTCTTCACCGGCTGCGGGCCAGCGAGGGCGATTTCCTTCACTACCTTGCGGCAGATCTTGGCGATTTCGCGCTCGAGGTTACGCACACCGGATTCGCGCGTGTAATAGCGCACGATGCCGCGGATGGCATCTTCTTCGATCGCCAGCTCCTCCGCCGTCAGGCCATTGGCCTTGAGCTGCTTGCTGAGCAGGTAGCGGGTAGCGATGTTGAGCTTCTCATCTTCGGTGTAACCCGGGATGCGGATCACTTCCATGCGGTCCAGCAGCGGACCCGGGATATTCAACGAATTGGAGGTAGCCACGAACATCACTTCGCTCAGGTCCAGGTCGACCTCGAGGTAGTGATCGTTGAAGGCGTTGTTCTGTTCCGGGTCCAGCACTTCAAGCAGTGCCGAGGACGGATCGCCGCGGAAATCCATCGACATCTTGTCGATCTCATCCAGCACGAACAGCGGGTTCTTGCTGCCGACCTTGTTGAGGTTCTGCACGATGCGGCCCGGCATCGAACCAACATAGGTACGGCGATGGCCACGGATCTCGGCCTCGTCGCGCACGCCACCCAGGCTCATGCGCACGAACTTGCGGTTGGTGGCCTTGGCGATGGACTGGCCCAGCGAGGTCTTGCCCACGCCCGGCGGACCGACCAGGCACAGGATCGGGCCCTTCATCTGCTTCACCCGCGCCTGCACGGCAAGGTATTCAAGGATGCGATCCTTGACCTTGTCCAGGCCGTAATGGTCGGCATCCAGCGTGTCCTGCGCGACCTTCAGATCCTTGCGGACCTTGGTGCGCTTCTTCCACGGCACGCCCAGCAGCCATTCCAGGTAGTTGCGCACCACCGCGGCTTCGGCCGACATCGGTGACATCTGCTTGAGCTTGTTGAGCTCGTTCTTGGCCTTGGTCTCGACCGGCTTGGGCATGCCGGCTTCGGCGATCTTGCGCGCCAGTTCTTCCATCTCACCCGGCGCTTCATCCAGGTCACCCAGTTCTTTCTGGATGGCCTTCATCTGCTCGTTGAGGTAGTACTCGCGCTGGCTCTTCTCCATCTGCGACTTGACGCGGCCGCGGATGCGCTTCTCCAGCTGCTGCACGTCGATCTCGCCGTCGACCAGGCCGACCAGCATTTCCAGGCGGTCGCCGACCTGCAAGGTTTCCAGCAGCTTCTGCTTGTCGGCCAGGCGCACACCGATGTGCGCGGCGATGGTATCGGCCAGGCGCGTTGGTTCTTCGATGCCGGCCAGGGTCTGCAACAGCTCCGGCGGCAGCTTGCGGTTGGTCTTGACGTACTGCTCGAACAGCGACATCAGCGAACGGGCAATCGCCTCGATCTCACGCGGCTCGCGCGATTCATCCGATTCGATTTCCACGCCATGGCCCTGCAGCGAGCCGTCCTGCTCATGGACCTTGTCCACGGCAACGCGCGACAGGCCTTCGACCAGCACCTTGATGGTGCCGTCGGGCAGCTTCAGCAATTGCAGTACCTGCGCCAGGGTGCCGACGGTGTACAGGTCGGCAGCCGCCGGGTCGTCGGTTTCGGCAGACTTCTGCGCAAGCAGCAGGATGCGCTTGTCGGCCTCCATCGCGCGCTCCAGCGCCTGCATGGACTTGTCGCGGCCCACGAACAGGGGGATGACCATGTGCGGGAACACCACCACGTCGCGTAGCGGCAGGACCGGCAGGTCGAGGACTTCGAGTTGGGACTGGGCCATGGGGGCTCCGAGATTCGGTGGAGGCTAAATAAAAAAGCCGATGGCCCCGTTATGGGGCCATCGGCGAGGTGTTGCAAGAGCTGTCGAAAGCTGAACGTGAGCGGCGCAACCGCCTATTCACTTCAGTTCGCCCGGGTTCACTCGCCTGAGGCGGTTTTGACCGGTTCCGGCGGCGCCTGGTAGACGATGTACGGCTCGGATTTGTTCTCGATGACCGATTCGTCCACGACCACCTTGCTGACGTTTTCCTGCGAGGGCAGCTCGTACATGGTGTCCAGCAGTACCGACTCGACGATGGTGCGCAGGCCACGGGCGCCGGTCTTGCGCTTCAGCGCCTTCTTGGCGATGGCCGACAGCGCATCGGGGCGGAACTCCAGCTCCACGTTCTCCATCTCGAACAGCTTCTTGAACTGCTTGGTGATGGCGTTCTTCGGTTCGGTCAGGATCTGGATCAGGGCCGCTTCGTCCAGCTCTTCCAGGGTCGCGACCACCGGCAGGCGACCAACGAACTCCGGGATCAGGCCGAACTTGATCAGGTCTTCCGGCTCGACTTCAGCCAGCACCTTGCCCACTTCCTGCTTGCGCTCGGCGCTCTTCACCTTGGCACCGAAACCAATGCTGCTGGTATCGGTGGAACGGGCCTGGATCACCTTGTCCAGGCCGGCGAACGCGCCGCCGCAGATGAACAGGATGTTCTTGGTGTCGACCTGCAGGAACTCCTGCTGCGGGTGCTTGCGGCCGCCCTGCGGCGGAACGCTGGCCACGGTGCCTTCGATCAGCTTCAGCAGGGCCTGCTGTACGCCTTCGCCGGACACATCGCGGGTGATCGACGGGTTCTCGCTCTTGCGCGAGATCTTGTCGATTTCATCGATGTAGACGATGCCCTGCTGTGCCTTCTCGACGTCGTAGTCGCACTTCTGCAGCAGCTTCTGGATGATGTTTTCCACATCCTCGCCCACGTAACCGGCTTCGGTCAGGGTGGTCGCATCGGCCATGGTGAACGGCACGTTGAGCAGGCGCGCCAACGTTTCGGCCAGCAGCGTCTTGCCCGAACCGGTCGGGCCGACCAGCAGGATGTTGGACTTGGACAGCTCGACGTCGTCGCTCTTGGAACGACTCTCGATGCGCTTATAGTGGTTGTACACCGCAACCGCCAGCGTGCGCTTGGCGCGGTTCTGGCCAATCACGTACTGGTCGAGCACCTCGAGGATCTCGCGCGGCTTGGGCAGCGAACTGCGCGCCGACTGCGCCTTTTCCTCAAGTTCCTCACGGATGATGTCGTTGCACAGCTCCACGCATTCATCACAGATGAATACGCTCGGACCTGCGATCAGCTTACGAACTTCGTGCTGACTCTTGCCGCAGAACGAGCAGTACAGAATCTTGCCGCTGCTGTCCCCGGTACGACCTTGCCGGTCTTCGCTCATGCTTCGCTTACCCAGTTGCTTCCCCCTCTGAACAGGGGGTTCAATTTCGAGAATAGCACAGGGCCGGAGGGACACCAGTCCGGTTCCGACCCTGCAAAATCAGGCCGATTTTCTGGCCGTTCAACGCATCAGGAGGCTTGGATGCTCTCTTCCGGACGGCGCTCCAGCACCTGGTCCACCAGGCCGTACGCCGCAGCTTCGGCCGCGCTCTTGAAGTTGTCACGCTCGGTGTCGCGGGCGATGGTCTCCAGGTCCTGGCCGGTGTGCTTGGCCAGCACTTCGTTCAGGCGCGAACGCAGGGTCAGGATTTCACGGGCGTGGATGTCGATGTCCGTGGCCTGGCCCTGGTAGCCGCCGAGCGGCTGGTGGATCATCACGCGTGAGTTCGGCAGCGCGAAGCGCTTGCCCGGCGCACCGGCAGCCAGCAGCAGCGCGCCCATCGAGGCGGCCTGGCCGATGCAGGTGGTGCTGACGTCCGGCTTGATGTACTGCATGGTGTCGTAGATCGCCATGCCAGCCGTGACCACGCCGCCCGGCGAGTTGATGTAGATGCTGATTTCCTTCTCGGGGTTTTCCGACTCAAGGAACAGCAGCTGCGCGACCACAACGTTCGCCATGTGGTCGTCGATCGGACCGACCAGGAAAATCAGGCGCTCTTTGAGCAGGCGCGAATAGATATCGTAGGCGCGCTCGCCGCGGCTGGTCTGTTCGACCACCATCGGAACCATGTTCAGAGCTTTGGTTCGGTTGTCCATTACGTGAGGCACCTATTTTGGGAGGGAACTCCCCGCGCCACGGCGCGGGGATGAAACACCGCCAGCTTACTGGCGGATGGCTTCCTGGAACGTCAAGGCCTGCTCGGTGTGCTGGGCACGCTCGGCGATCCAGTCGATGACCTGCTCTTCCATCACACGGTTCTGCAGACCCGACATAAGCTGGGGATCATTGCGGTACATCTCAATGACCTGCTCCGGCTCTTCGTAGGTCGAAGCGATCAGGCGCATGGTTTCGTTCAGGCGCTTCGGGTCCAGGCGCAGCTCGTTCTTGCGGGCCACTTCACCAACCAGCAGGCCGACCAGCACGCGCTTGGAAGCGGCGTCCTTGAAGCCTTCGTGGGCATCGGCAGGCACTTCGCCCGGGTTGCCGCCCTGGCGACGGATGGCATCGATCTGCTGGGCCAGCATCGAGCGGGCTTCACCCTCGACCAGGCGCGGCGGCAGCTCGACCGAGGAATAGGCGGCAATCAGCTGCTCGCCCACTTCGCGGCGCAGGCGGTTCATCAGCGCGCCCTTGAGCTCGCGCTCCAGGTTGGAACGGATGTCGGCGCGGAACTGCTCCACGTCGCCGTTCTTCACGCCGAAGCTCTTGATGAAGGCGGTGTCGACTTCCGGCATGTCCTGCTCGGAGACTTCAACGGCCTTGACGGTGACCTGCACGGTCTTGCCCGCCAGTGCCGGCACGCGCCAGTCAGCCGGGAACTCGACGTCCAGGGTCTTTTCTTCACCCTTGGCCAGGCCGACCAGGCCCTTTTCGATCTGCTCGAACATCATGCCCTGGCCGATGATGATGGTGCCCTTCTCGACACCCTCAGCCGGCAGACGCTCGTCGCCAGCCTGCGACCAGGTTTCCAGGCCGACCAGATCGCCTTCCTGGGCGCCGCGTGCAACCGGCTTCCAGGTGCGACGCTGGGCACGCAGGTTCTCGATCATCTGGTCGATGTCGGCATCGCTGATTTCGGCGGTGTGGCGCACGACGGTCAGCTTGGTGACGTCGACGTCGCCGAAGTCCGGGATCAGCTCAACGGTGGCAACGAAGTCGAACTCGCCTTCGCCGGCCTTGTCGATGCGCGGGTTGCCGGCAATGCGCAGCTCGTGCTGGCGCAGGGCGGCGTCAAAGGTCTCGCGCAGCAGGCCATCCAGCGCCTCGGCGCGCACCTGCGGGCCAAAACGCTGCTCGATCACCTTGGCCGGCACCTTGCCCGGGCGGAAACCCTTGATGCGCGCGGTGCGCGCGATTTCGCCAAGACGGCCGCTGATATGCCCCTGCAGACGCTCTTCCGGCAGCGAGAAGCTCAGGCGGCGTTCCAGATTGCCGGTGGATTCGATCGAAGCTTGCATGTTGACTCCTGCCACCGGCGGCAACCGCCCCGGTTCGATGTGATGGATGAAACGGTTGTAGGGCGCGGTTATGCACCGCAGCCCTTTAGTTTGGCCGATATCGCCCGTGGCCGCCAGCGGGCAGACCCATACAGGTTGTCTGAAAAGGCCCGCAGCGGGCAGAGAACACCACTGACTGGTGCGAAAGGGGGGACTCGAACCCCCACGCCTTGCGGCACTGGAACCTAAATCCAGGGCGTCTACCAATTCCGCCACTTTCGCAATACTGACCCAGCGCAGCATTGTTGCAGGAGCGCCCGCAAAGCGGAAGCCAGCCCCGCCTGCGCATCGCTCCAACAATGAGCGCCTGAACAATGACCGGGCGGCATGCCGCCCTGGCTAAGAAAAAAGCCGCCAGATTTCTCCAGCGGCTTCTTGATTTGGTGGGCTGTCAAGGATTCGAACCTTGGACCTATTGATTAAGAGTCAACTGCTCTACCAACTGAGCTAACAGCCCTGAAACTTCGAGGTGAATTCTACACTACAAGCGTGTTTCATGCACCCGCCCAAAACACCGGGCTTACATAAAAAGAGAAAGCCGCTGGATCGCTCCAACGGCTTTCTTGATTTGGTGGGCTGTCAAGGATTCGAACCTTGGACCTATTGATTAAGAGTCAACTGCTCTACCAACTGAGCTAACAGCCCTGAAAATCAGGAGGCGAATAATGCCCCAATCCGACTTTTATTGCAAGCCCGGATTTCACTCCGAAGCCTTGAAACAGTGGGGTGGCTGAGGGGATTCGAACCCCCGACCACCGGAATCACAATCCGGTACTCTAACCAACTGAGCTACAGCCACCACTGAAACCTTGCTTACCTACCGCTTGCACCTGATGGCGCGCCCGACAGGAATCGAACCTGTAACCGCCGGCTTAGAAGGCCGGTGCTCTATCCAGTTGAGCTACGGGCGCTCTGACCGGATTGTCGCACTCCAACGCGCGCTTGGTGCGTTGGATGGTCGGGGTAGAGGGATTCGAACCCCCGACATCCTGCTCCCAAAGCAGGCGCGCTACCAGACTGCGCTATACCCCGGCGGTGAATCCTTCCAATGCCCCGGAAAGGTCGGCTATTGTGGGAAAAACGCGCCTACCTGTCAACGGTAAATTTCATTTTGTTTGAATTGGGTATGCTGGCGTTCGATTCCCGCCCATTTCATAGCAACGGAGCATTGCATGCGCAGCGGCAACCCTGCCCTTTCCGATACAACCTTCCTCGACCTTGGCAGCGGCAGCGTGGTGTCGCGCGGCGCCGATGCGATGAGCATCAACGGCACGGTCAACAAGACCGGCATCCTGTTGCTGCTGGCCGCATTGACTGCCGCGTTCGCATGGAACGGCACCCTCAGTGACAGCGGCGAGCTGCTGCCGGCGGCAAAGTTCTACATGTGGGGCGGCCTGATCGTCGGCTTCATCCTGTCGATGGTGACCATCTTCAAGAAGACCTGGGCACCGGTCAGCGCGCCACTGTACGCACTGGCGGAAGGCCTGTTCCTGGGTTCGATCTCGGCCATCTACGAAGCGCGCTTCAACGGCATCGTGTTCCAGGCGGTGATCCTCACGTTCGGCACCTTGTTCGCGCTGCTGTTCGCCTACCGCAGCGGCCTGATCAAGGCCACCGAGAACTTCAAGCTGGGCGTGGTCGCCGCTACCGGCGGCATCGCCCTGGTGTACCTGGCGACGATCGTGCTGGGCCTGTTCAACATCAACATCCCCTTCATCCATGAGTCCGGCCTGATCGGCATCGGCTTCAGCCTGTTCGTGGTGGTGATCGCCGCACTGAACCTGGTGCTGGATTTCGACTTCATCGAAAGCGGCGTGGAAGCCGGCGCACCGAAGTACATGGAGTGGTACGGTGCGTTCGGGCTGATGGTCACCCTGGTGTGGCTGTACATCGAGTTCCTGCGCCTGCTGTCGAAGCTGCAGTCGCGCAACTGAGGTTGCTGCAGGTTGTTTGCGAAGGGCGCCCAATGGGCGCCCTTTGTTTTGTAGTGCCGAGCCATGCTCGGCAGGGGCCTTCCCAGGATCAAATCCGGATGTAGCGC